>JAQXEE010000071.1 GCA_029251005.1 Flavobacteriales bacterium
TATTTCTCCCTAAATAAAGCGCCCACTTTAGACTTTATATGGTTGATAAAACTCTCCTTACCTAGCGGAGTTCCGCCAATTGTAAAATTCCTTATAGCATCCCAAGTTTGGGAAATAACCGATACATCACCTTCAACCGGTTCTTGTAAGTACTCTAACCAATTAGAAATATTTAAATACTCAGGTAGTTTACTCAAAAAGAATTTTGTCCTTTTGTTCAACCGCTCTAGGGAACTGGACCACTGATACTCTCCTATTTCACTTTCCATTTTAGCTCTCCAAGGGTTTAACTCAACATAACGTATTCCCTCATACAAATGATCTTCATCAAGTAAACATGAAAAAAATCTATCCCCAAATAACCTCCCACACATTTGATATTTCTTGTTAAAGTACTTTACATACTTCGTATTCAAGGCTCCAAATAATTTAGACAAACTTTTTTTAGTCTTAGGCTCCAATATAAAATGAACATGATTGTCCATTATACACCAAGCGTAAAGCTTAACCCTGTTTTTCTTTTTGTAAAACATGAAAGACTTCATATAATACTCCTTATCCTCATCGTCAAGAAATATATTCTCCTTACGATTACCACGTTGAGTTATATGAAGCGGAACATTAGGAACAACCACACGAGCTTGTCTGGACATATTGTTTAATTTTTAACATGCCTAAACTATTCTTTTGTTTACAATTCTATACTAAAATGTCGTTTTACCAAATCATGAAACATTTAGTTTTTACAATCTTGTTCAAACTAATAATATTCATGTCAAAAAAAGTGACTTTTATGCACAGAAAAAACTATAAAAACCCAATAAATACAACTGTTTGAATAGCCTTTTTAATTGAAGACTGTCACCATTTATTGAAATTTAGTAATCCAACAAAACCACTTCTAGTTAAATGTTATTTTTAAAAGGTTATGATCTTTCGCTTTGTTAGGTTTGAATACATATACTCCTTTTGAAAGCTCCCATCCCTCACCAGGCCTAATACATTCCTTCCATTTTCCGTATGTTAGAATAGATTTCTCAGTATACTCCCCATTAACCAAAGTCATCTCTGCTGCAACCAATTCCATATTGTTTTCTGGAGGATATATTTTACTATAATACTGAACTCCCATTACCTTAACAGGTTTTGGACGATGATATAAAAACTGTATCACATCTTCTTTTTCAAATGATAAAAAAGTAACAAGACCAACACCAGCTGGAAAACTTGCAGTAAACAAAGGACCTTTTTTCACCCATTTTGTTTTTAATTCACTATCAGTACAAACAACAATAATTGTCCCTCGAGCATCTATAGCATCATCATAATGAAACATCATAATAATTCCTCCATTTTTTAAATAATGAGTTTTACGGATATTCATTTTTGTGCCTCCTTTTCCAAATTGAGGAACATCTTTAGTTTTAATTTTAGTAGATTTAAAATCTTTCGGATCAAACACTCCTAAAAGAACGGATTCAGCATTAATTCTCCACTCCTCGGTAGGGTTAGGTATTGGCCAATTTCCAGCACTACCAGATAACCCAACAATAAATGGTTTTTCACCATTTTCATCTGTTTGCCATTGCAATTTATAAGCACCTACAGGTGTAGTTAGTTTTTGAACATCTTCGGTTGCTCCTACCTTTTTAATAAAAAATTCTCGAGGCTTCTTTGCTCCAACATAATCTGTTATTAGTTCAAATGCCACTCCTTCTTTTGATAAAATATAATCACCCCTAGGACCTCCAACTATTTTCACAGAAGTATAACTCTCCTCTTTTACTAAATCTCCGCTTGAGTTAAATAGAATAAAATGTTCTTCTATCTTATTAGGGATTACTGAAGATTTACCATTTCGACAAATAATTGCAATCATTTTTGAATTAAAAACAAACGACGGCTTATACATACTACGAAAAGAATTAATCGTCACTACTTTTTCAAAATCACCTACTAATTTCAACGATTCTAAATCCAGTACACCTCTATAAATATCAATTTTATTCTTAACTTTCTTTGATCCGAAGAAGACAATTTTATCTTTATAAAAAATGGCTTCATAAATAGCATTATAAGCCGATCCTCCTTTTTTTAACTCTGGAAAAACAATTGAACTTGCGACAATCTCTGATTCTTGATTAATTTTCACGATTTTACCAGACTTCTTCCCACATCTTAATTGATACAAGAATCCATTTTCATAAACTTTCTCAACTTCAACATCCTCCAACTTGTCAAGAGGAAAAGTATTCGACATTATTTTCTCAACTTTTTGAGCAGTTAATGA
>JAQXEE010000117.1 GCA_029251005.1 Flavobacteriales bacterium
GAAACCCAATGTTGCGACATTTTTTAGATGTTTGAAATTTTATAGACTAAATGAGCTTGAAAAGATCTTTTAAAATAAAAGTTTATTTTAATTGAAATCCTCTTTACTTTTTTTTAAAATAATGTTCATTTTTTTTTTTTCTTATATTTAAACGTTTAAATCTAAGGCTACACTTTTTCTTCTTGTATCTTTTTTACTTTTTATCATTATGGAAAAAAAAGCAATATGAAAACAATTTTAATTTCAGTTTTAGTACTAATAACTTCTATTTCTTTCTCTCAAAAACAATGGGAAGCCATTAATTTCCCTTCTTCGGATGACCTAGTCCAAATTTCGTTCACTTCTCCTTCAAAAGGATGGATTCTTACGAATTCGACTTATAATGATGAATGGATTACCCATAGGACAGTTGATGGCGGAAAAAATTGGCAGAAAATGTCTTCTATTGATACTTTATGGAATGAATGGATTTATGAATTCGAAATGTTAGATGATAGCACTGGATTTATGATAGCATGGGGTGAAGATTTTGGTATTACTATTGGAGTATGGAATTCAACTTATAAAACAGTAAATGGTGGCGCAAGTTGGAAGCGAAACATGGGTTTTGACAATGATCCTTTAATTAAATCTCTTAAAGGAAAAAGAACAAATTATTATTCCTACCACACCAGCGACTACTATTTAAACATCAACTCTGATACAATTTATACTGTTTTAGGTGCGAAAACAAAAAAATATTATTTCAAGCAGACAAAGTGTGTTGAGAATAATGGAACAGCAAATTTATGGGCTGGTAATAGCTCGGGAGAAATTTGCCGATCAATTGATTCTGGATCTACATGGATAGTAGATAAAGTTACCAATGGTGGTATTCAAACAATCGATTTTCTAGATGACGATACTGGTATAATTCTAAGTGGTTTTGGAGAAATTAAATTAACTAACGACGGTGGAGTTTCATGGCAAGCCATCAATAAGGATATAAATTCTAATATCAAATCCATTTGCTTAGGAGAAGATAAAACTATTTTTGCAATTGGGGACCAAGGCACCATTTATTCCTATGATGAAAAAGAGAAAACATGGATCATTAATTTAACTGGGAAGGAAGAAATAAATGAGATAATATTTGATGGTGAATATAATTGGGCAGTTGGTAATAAAGGAGGATTATGGCGAACAAAAAAAGTGAGCCTTTCTGTTGACAATAATAATATTAAAGAGCCTCAATTAAGTGCATATCCAAATCCTTTTACATCCATAATAGGATTAAGTTCTGATAATGAATTCTCATCCGTATTAGTATATAATTCAATAGGCAAAAAGGTATTAGAAAAAGTTAATCATCAGTTAAAGGAAATAGAATTAAATCTCAGTCACCTAGATCCTGGAATGTATTTTTTGCAGATAAATTATCTAAACTCTACTAGTTCTACTTTAAGGGTAATAAAAAAATAATATTTGTTTTTTTCAATAGCCGTATCGTTAAACGTTTAAATCTACGGCTAGACTTTTTATTCTTATAAATTTTTTGTTTTTTATTATTTTGATAAAAAACAAAATGAAAAATATTGATCATTCGAGAAAATATTGATAGAAACATTTCTATTTAGGAACGTATGTTACTATTTTCGAAATTGTTGTTTAATAAAATAAACTTTAAAACAACCTACAAAATAGAGGCGATTAAATTAAAAATTATGAAAAAGTTGTTATTAGGAATATTAATGGTATTATCAATTAATAATTTATTTGGAGGATGTGGTCCAGTAGGTACAATATATAATTACCCTTCGGTTGGTGCTGAACAAGTAGATGTTAACACCAAATTGAGGTTTATGACTGAATTTAATGACAAAGGGTTACCTAGCCATAATGGTTGGGGAGAGAGTATAACTGTTATGGAAGGGCACATACGAATATATAGCAAAGAAGATAGTGCACTTGTGGACTCAATAAACATTAATGATTTTTATCCGAAGTATACTGAAGTTGGAATAGACACATTTACTTTTGATTTAAATAAACCTTTAGATTCTTCTACGACATACTTTGTAACAATAGATTCTTATTCATTAACTGCCTATCAATGGTGTGTAGACAGCAGACCATTTATTGGAGCATTAGCAAGTAAAGAAATAGGCTACCCAACCAATTGGTTCAGTAGTGGTAACTCATATAGCTGGGAATTTACGACAGTATCATTTAATGATGCATGTTCAGAAACAACAATTACAATTGATTCAACAATATGCGAAGGTAGTTCTGTTTTGTTTGATGGAGTTGAAAGAACTGAAACAGGAGAATATATTGATAGTTTAACAACAATAGTTGGAAATTGTGATAGTGTTGTCAAATTAAATCTAACAGTTAATCCTATTTATAATATAAATGACACCGCTATTTTTTATGTGTCAGATCCTATGTTTGAAGTGGAAGTTTCAAAAACATTTTTTGTTGAAACTTCCATTTTAAAAAGTAATGAAACTTGTGATAGTATTGTTAATAGATATGAAAAGTATGTATTTGAATCAATTATATGTACTAATTCTATAGAGGTTTTTGACACCATCCTAGTTTCAGTTGATGACACATTAATTATCAATTATATTGTAACAAGTATGTTAAATGAACCAATAGGTGAGATATCTGTCTTTAAATTATATCCAAATCCAACAATTCATCAAATACATGTCGATATTTACAATGACTCTTATGTTAATGGTTATACAATTGACATTTATACTATTGGTGGTATACTTAAAGAATCTAAAACAATTAATTCTTCGACAATGACATTTGATCTTACAGATTACGCAAAAGGAACATACATGTTTTATATAAAACGTAGTGATGAAATAATGGAAGCCAAAAAGATTATTGTAAAATAATATAAGTGAAATGAGTAAGGCAAAGTTGCTGATCGAGTAGATGGCTCCGCTTATAATTGAGCGGAGTACACCTCTCACACCACCAAGCGTACGGGTCTCGTACTTGGCGGTTCAACAATGATACTTATTTATTATAGTATTCAACTAAACTAACATAACCCCTCATTTTTAATCGTTTAATGGTTATTGTAGTGCGTAAAATAGGAATCTGAGCTACAGCCCACCCTCCCATTCTTGTCCGACTCCAAGCATAAGCCATACCTTGTTTGATTCCTAAGCGAATTAAGTTTTTCCTCTTCCGTTCGGGTTTCTTCCAGTGATGCCAAATGCAATACCGCAATCGATTCCTTAGCCATTCTTCCAACTTTTTAAGTTTGGCTTGAATGGATGCCAGTTTGAAGTAATTTATCCAACCTCGTATTAACCAATTTATTCGTTGAATTCGCTCATCAAAACTCATTGGGTTCGTCTTTTTGGTCAGTTGTTTAAGTTTTAACTTAAATTCTTCCCATTTTGACTTCTTCACAACAAATTGATATTTACCCTTTTCTCCCTTTTTGTATGTTGGTACAAAACTGTAGCCTAATACTTCAAAGGTTGAAGGTCTGCAGATTCCACTTTTTTCTCGATTGATGGGTAATTGGAGTTTGTCTCTCAAAAATTTGTAGATACTATTCCCTACTCGTTTTGCAGACTTATTACTCTTTACATAAATACTAAAATCATCAGCATATCGCACATAGCGGTGTCCTCTTTTCTCTAATTCTTTATCCAACTCGTTGAGCAGAATATTAGATAGCAAAGGGCTTAAAGGTGAACCTTGTGGAACGCCTTTTCTACGTTTTTGCAACTTGCCATTTATAAGTATTGGTGCTCTAAGAAATGAGCGTAACAATTTCATTGTTGTTTTACATTTTACCTTTTTGTATATAAGTTCAAGCAAAATATAATGTTCTACTTCATCGAAGAAACTCTTCAAATCAATATCCAAAATATCTTGATACCCTGAGTTGATATTTTCAAGGCTTTGTTGTAAAGCTTGATGAGCATTACGTCCTGGTCTGAATCCGTAACTATGCATCCGAAAATCTGGCTCAAATAAAGGTTGCAATACTTGATGTAATGCTTGTTGATAAAACCTATCCACAACGGTGGGAATTCCGAGTAACCTCGTTTTCCCATTGCTTTTAGGAATTTCAACACCTTTTATTGGAGACACCTGATGTGTTCCTCGTTCTATTTCATGGTTTAACTCCGCGCCAGAAACTTGAAGTATTGATTTCAATTCAGTTACCTGAATATCGTCAACACCTCCTGCTCCTTTATTGCGATAAACCTGTAAATAGGCCTCGTTTAGATTCTTTTTACTTATTAATCGTTTAATCATTAACACTAAAGTTTATTCGTTGTCTCGCTTAGTTTTAGGCTACTATTTTACTGGAAATCTATCCGTAACGTAAAATCGCTCCGTAAATAATTAAAGACCATTGTCGTTCAGTCCTTCATCAACCGATCAGGTAATTGACTAATATGACTTCTGCTGACTTCTTGGCACATAGAAAACGAATCTATTCCAAGACCTCCCTCGGTAAGACAAATACCCTCTGATTAATATCTGCTGAATCTACTAATTCGGTTATTCCCAATAAATTGGGATTTTGGACTTCGCAAAGATGTGCTTACTCATCCAACCTAATAGCCTCATATCCAGTTTCTGTTCGTCAGAACCAATCACGCAGTTTGGCTTACTTCAGTGCATACCTCACAGTAAACCACCTTACCACTTGCTTCACTTAGGAACGTTACTTCCTCGTGTTCGGGACTTTAACCCTACGGGAAATTCTTGTAAAAGAACTATATTTGCCATTCGAGGCACACACAATAGATAAAGGTAATGCGGAGTTTAGTGCGTTACGGAACGAAAGAATTATTAATTTAACATCGGCAAAAAGAGGAAGGAAAGTGGGTTTTATTTCCGCACTACCCTTATCCGAGCCGTTGTGTACCATTGTCAATAAAACTTGATATGAAACAGTTTTTAACTCTATCATTTATTTTAATCTTATTAGCCTGCTCAAATCAGAAAGAAACTACATCAATAAAAATAAAACCAAATGAGCACGTACTAATTGACACT
>JAQXEE010000124.1 GCA_029251005.1 Flavobacteriales bacterium
TTTGCCCAGTTGATTGTTGTATTGATGATGAAGATCATGAAGAAACTGAAGAGGAATTAACTGCAAAGAAAGAATTCATGCACTTATAAAAAAAATATTTTTAATTTTAAAGTCCCGTAAAACGGGACTTTTTTTTGTTTACTATTTAAGGTTAGTAAATTATTAAAAATAAACTTTAGACTATGATTTATTTATTACCGTTTATTGGGGCTATTACAGGTTGGGTAACTAACTGGGTTGCTGTTAAAATGCTTTTTCATCCAAAGGAGCCAAAGAATTTTGGTTTATTTAAGGTGCAAGGAGTTTTTCCGAAAAGACAAAAGCTAATGGCTGAAAAGCTAGGACACATTGTTGCTGCTGAACTCTTTTCGATTGATGATGTTGTTGAGAAAATGAAAAGTGCTGACAATACAGAGGTACTTGGTTTTGTTGAATCTAAAATCGATAATTTTATAAACGTTAAGCTATCGGGAAGTATGCCAATGTTAGCGATGTTTTTAAACGATGATTTAAAAAATAAAATTAAAACAACACTAATGGAGGAAATCGCTGAGGTGATCCCAGGCGTGATTGATTCTTATTCGAATAAGCTAAAAAATGAGGTTGATGTAGAAGCTATTGTGTATGAAAAGGTTCTTAATTTTTCAAGTGATAAATTAGAAGAGATTCTTTATTCAATTATGAAGAAAGAGTTTAAATTTATCGAATTACTTGGAGGTGTTTTAGGTTTTTTAATCGGAATAATTCAATTGTGTATTGTTTTATTTGGAGCATAACTCAAATAAATTTAAAATAAAAGGGGAGCTATTAGCTCCCCTTTTTTATTTTTTACCGCCACATATTTTTGGAATCGCTCGTTTAGCTAATTTGAGGCCAAGATCGGCTGCTTTTTTTATGTTTTTACACGCTGCTGATTGTTGTTTAGTACTCATTTGAATCATTGCTACATTATACCAAGCCTGGGCATTTTTTGAATTAGCGTTTAGGCATTTTTCGTAGGCTTTTAAGGCTTTTTTAGGTTTTTTCGATTGTTGGTAGGCTAATCCTAAATAAAACCAAGCTTGGTGATTTTTAGGGTTAATTTCTCCAGCTAAACTAAAAGTCTTAATTGCAGCATTAAATTGCTTAATATTCAGCTGAGCAGCTCCTTTGTTTAGTAATAGGTTTGAGTGCTTTTTATTCGCTTTAAGACCTTGATTAAAAAAGGTGATAGCTTCTTTAAATTTTCTTTGTTGAACCCTAACTAGACCTAAACCCAGAAAACCATCACAATAAGTTGAATCAATTTTAACAGAGTACGCAAAAGATTTATAAGCAAGCTCTCTGTTTTTTAGTTTATTCAAATAGGTTTGACCTTGGCAGAAAAAGGCTGTTGGTTCTAAAGAATCAGTAGCTTTAATGTATTTGTCATGAACAGCTTCGAAATCTTTCCTCTCTTTCACTTTTTCAAAGGCGCTAATTCTAAAATTTAATTTTGGAGTCCATAATCTAGAAATCTCTAACCAATCCTTTTGTTTTAACAAATACGATTGTGATATATTTCCTCCTAATCGATGGCTATAATGAGTTTCGAAAACAGCTACAGAACCAATTGGAGCTTTTTTTAAGCTATCCTGAACCATGAAGCTCATATTTTTGGAATGTCTGTTTAAACCGCCAGTCCAGAAAAACCAAGGATGGTTTACGTGGGTTTGCCTTTCCTTTAAATAAGTTTTGTTGTACAAGCTACTAAACTTAGCAACAGTTTCTCTTTCGTCACTGGAGTTAGCCATCGGATGCTCAACAATTAAAGTATATCCAAAGAGTACAATCAGAATACAAATTGGAAATCCAACTTTTAATATAGCTCGTTTTAAAAATAAACTAATTGCACTAATTAGCAATAGGGCAGAAGTCCCAATTAAAAGCGCATAATCTTTATTTTTAGGGTTAAGCTTGTGGTGTAGATTTAATTCACTTGAGAAATATACAAGGGCAATAATAACCATAAACCCTAAAAGTATAAACCCATAAAATTTACCGTTACTTAAAGTTCTATTGTAAACTTTTGCTTTTTTCACCCAATTCACAGCTTGTTTTGGGGGTTTTGTGTGTTTTAATTTTATGCTCCTGTGAGAAACGTAAGTATACCATGTTGTTATTCCCGACAAACATATTAAAGCAAGGTAAGGTGAAATAGGAATGATATTTCTTAAAAATCCTGCAGCGTTCCCCATGTTTAATTTCCATGAGAAAAGCGTGTAAACAAAGAAACCTAATAAAAAAGGCATGAGGACGTAAATTGCTAATTGTTTATTCTTTAAAATTTTAGGAATCCCTAAAGCAGAAAAGAAAAGTAAAACAGGTCCAACAACATAAGCATAACGCGATAAATAAGTATCCCAGTTTTGATGACCATAACGGTTTTCTTTAGACTCTTTCCAAATGGTTTGATCTAAAATCCAAAATAAATTATCATGAATAATTGCCGCGGATCCAGCCCATATTAACCCAGGTATTCCCAATAACAATATTTTAAAATAGCTTTTATGCTTTAAAAGAGGGATGATATAAAAAGGAAAAAAAACAGCTAGTTCTAGTCTGGCTAAAGGTAATAATCCTCCGCATAGAGCAAAAAAAAACCATTTTTTTCGAGTTTGTAAATAAAGAGATAATGCAATTAAAGTAATTGCTAAAGGCTCTGTCATAGCGTACTTCGATACCCCGAAAACAAAAGGTTGAAGCGCTAATAATGGGAAAGCTAAATAGGCAAATTTAAGGTTGTTAAATTTTGCTACTTTGTATAAACTAAAGCCTCCAACAATAGAGAAAAAGGTTTGGACTACTGGGATGGTCCAAGCGCCTAATTGCACAGGAAGTGCAAAAATCACAACAAATAACGGACGATTCCATAAGCTTACAAAATACTCAGGGTTGCTAAACGCATTTAGTGTGTTTTGAAATCTACCGGGACAATCATCATCCCAAGTATTGTCTGAGTAAAAAGCCCAAATAAGATTAACAACAACAAATAAACTCGTGATTATAAAAAGTGGTTTCTTGTCTTGTGCACTAACAGAAAAAAGATTCTTCATTTTAAAAAATAAAAATCAAATATATAGAACTTGCTTTACAATTAGGACTCTTATTTAGGTTGAGTTTTAATCTGTTCGAAAATTTCAAAAACAGCAGGACAAACTTCAGTGTTTTTTAATGCTAAATTTAAAATCTGAAGTTGTTTTGATCGATTTGTATGTGGGAATTCAGCACAAGCTTTTGGTCTTACTTCATAGATAGAACAATAATTATCAGCATCTAAAAATGTGCAAGGAACAGATTGTAAAACGTAGTCTGCGTCTTCGTCTAATTTTAAATACTGATCAACAAATTTTCCCGACTTCATTTTGAGGTGTTTGGAGATTCGATCGATGTCCTTATTTGTAAATAAAGGTCCCGTTGTTTTACAACAATTTGCACACTTGAGACAATCTATACATTCAAAAGCCTTGTCGTGTTCTTTTTTAAAAAGAGCATCAACTACGTTTCCTTTCTTTTTTTTTAAAGCTTGAACAACTTTTTTGTTTGATTTACTGGCAGCATAAGCTTCCTTTTTTAAATCTTCTAAATTTAACTCCATATCAAGACCGAAATTAGTAAATAAAAAAAGGTCACTTCGTAAAAAGTGACCTTTAATTTAATATTTATTAACCTTAATTTAAAGATGCCAATGCAGCATCGTAGTTAGGCTCTTCAGTAGTTTCAGCAACTTGTTCAGTGTAAATAACCTTCCCATTCTCATCAGCAACAATTACCGATCTGGACAATAAAAAGTTTAGAGGACCATCCGTAAACATTACACCGTAATCTTTACCAAAAGAACCTGCTTGAAAATCAGATGCCATTACAACATTATCGATTCCTTCAGCGCCACAAAATCTTTTTTGAGCAAATGGTAAATCTCTTGAAATACAAACAACAGTCGTGTTGTCTAGAGAAGCAGCAACTTGGTTAAATTTTCTAGTAGATGCTGCGCAAGTACCTGTGTCAATACTTGGAAAGATATTTAAAACTACTTTTTTTCCACTTAAAGCATCGCTTGTAAAAGGGCTCAAGTCACTTTTAACTAAGTTAAACGCTGGGATTAAGTCACCAACCTTTGGTAAGTTTCCAATTGTATGAAATTCGTTTGATTTTAATGTTACAGTAGCCATTTTTATTTTGTTTTAATTTTAAGTGAAATTAAATAATCTTATCTGATTAAATCCAAAAGTAAATAGGTTTTAACTATTAAAGTATGTTGTTTTACCAATCAAATCTTGAAAAATAGCGGGTAGGAGATTAAATATATTTATTTTAGAATCATGTCTCTGCATAAACACGCTTTAATTAGGTATCGAATTATTGATTCGATGATGAGGAATTCTTACAAACCTTATCCTTCTATTGAGGAAATTCGAAGTAAATGCGAAGATTCTTTATTTGGGTCGGATTGGGGAGAACATATTTCGATTAGTACAATCGAAAAAGACTTTAAAGCAATGCGCTTTGATGAAGAGCTTGGTTTTTTTGCTCCTATAAAATTTTCAAGGGTACATTTTGGATACTACTACACAGAAGAAGATTTTACAATTCACAACATTCCTTTAAAGAATGAAGATATTGATGCCATTAAATTCGCTTCTAATACTTTGATGAACTTTAGAGAATCACCTATGTTTGCTCAGTTTAGGTTTGCTATTGAGAAAATATTTGATCGGTTGAATATTTCTAGTGATGTACAGGATGAGCGGTTGGACAAATTGGTGCAATTTGACTCTTACCCAAATTACCCTGGAAAGGAATATTTACAACCATTATATAAGGCGATTAAAGATTACCATCAAGTAGTGTTAAAACATCAAAAGTTTAACTCGGATGAAATAAGTGTGCGTTTAGTTCATCCTTATTTATTAAAGGAATACCGACATCGATGGTATTTAATTGCTTTTTTAGAAGATAAAAACCGATTAGCAACTTTTGCTTTAGATCGAATTCAAGGCGTGGATCTTTTGGATGAAGATTTTGTTGTGTTGCCCAATTTCGATCCTGAAGAGTTTTTTAAATATTCTTTTGGAATAACACACTCTGATGAAAATCCAGAAAAGGTGCGGTTGAAGTTTCCTTTACATCAAAAAGGGTATTTACTTACTCAACCTTTACACAGTTCACAAATCATAATTGAGGAGAGTCAAGACGCTTTTTTACTGGAAATAGAAGTGTACTTAACGTATGAGTTAATTGAGCGTATTTTAGGCTACGGTGAGGATGTGAAAATTATTTCTCCTGAGATTTTAAAGGATAAAGTAACAGATCGTTTTAATAAAGCGCTAGGGCAGTACTTATAATTCGATGTTTAATCTTTCTTTAGATGTTGATATATCCTCGTGCGCTCCTCTTTCTGAATTCCAGTTTTTTTGTTATTCCGTTAATATGAAATAATAATTACTGTCCATTATTTGAATTTTACCATAGGAGTCATCAATTAAAAAATAGTAAAAAATTCATTTTTTTTATTGGTTGTAGGATTGATCTCATTTAAGTTGTAAATGGTGTTTTATACATCATATAGTTGAATCTTTATTTTGTTAGAATAGTTTTTTAGAGGAATAGTAGCAATCACTTTATTTAGATAAATATTACTAATTCTTAAAAACTCCAACGTTGAAGCTTAAAGACAATCTTTTTTAAGGTAAACTCCTTAGAAACAAAAAGTTGAAATTTTCGTTAGAATAATAAGGGAACGAATAGTTTCTTCAACTATTTGTCATATTGTTTAATATTTAAACTACTAGTTATGAATACATGTAAATGCAAAAACTGTGACTGTAAAGTGTGTAATTGTAAAAATTGCTCAAACAACAATTGTCAATGTGATTCCTGTAATTGCTCAAATTGCGATTGTTGCTAATGTCAAGAAAAAAATCAGCAATTTTGCCTCTTTTTTTTGATTAAATATCTTTAAATCCTACCTGTTTTTTGTTAAAAAAAACATTGTCTGTACTCCTTATGTGTAAGCACCTTTGCAAGGTGATTACTTAGGGTGTGATTCATTACTAATCATATTAAGCGACTGGTCGGTGGGTTGAATATTTGTTGATTTTTTATTACCGATTATTTATACAATCGCACAAGTGAATTTATCTTTTATTTTACTTTTGAAATTTACTTTAGTGTTTAAAGACGTCAAATACTTCTTTACGACTTTGTCTTTAAATAAATCTACGCGAAAAATAAATTTACGCAGTTTAATAGTATCAATTTGTGTTATTTCCGACTAATTTAATTTGCTTTTAAAAGCATAAATCCATGCTTGATTTAATTCTTCAAACTCCATGTTGTTAGTTTCTCAGCTCAATTGTGGAGTAAATCAAAATAATTAAATTCTTCTTTTCAATGTAAATTATGTTTCT
>JAQXEE010000149.1 GCA_029251005.1 Flavobacteriales bacterium
AATAAAAAATATTAAATCCGAAGGACACAAATTAAATCACAAAACCCTGGTTAGTTTGTTTGTTGATTAAAGTTTTTAACTTTCTTCAATAAAGAAGTTAGTTACACTCAATTGATACATCTTTTATCTTATTCATAATTATTATGTATTTGTTTCGGTGGTTATACTTTATTTAGTTTTGAAATAAAGTGAATTTCGATAATAGATGTTAGCTTCATATAACGGGTTGTTATTATCTTTTTACTAATTATAACCATGGTAGAAGTACTATAGTAGATTGGCTTAATGACGAATTTAGATCGGTATTCAATAGTTTGAAATCTTCTTTTATCTCGATACTCTGCAATGCTCTTACCATTATTTTTCAGACAGAACATTGACAGATACTGTATCATTATTTGATTTTAATCAATCCATATTGAAATAGTTTTTGTTGTGTAATTGTATCTAGTTTTCGAATCCAATATTGACAATATTAGTTTATTTAATAGATTTTTATAAGTTTTATTTGTTAAAATTGGGAGTAAAGTCTATTAAATACAAATAAGCTTAAACTTAGCTTGAGTGGCTTAGGTTGTTTAAAACAAAATGTTATTTTTTTTAGGGGAGGTGTTCTTTTTCTTACGACATGTTTCGGATATCAATAAACTCACCGGAATTATAATCGTTTAGATTTTTAATAGCGTTTGTTAGTAATTTAGCCGCCATTTCAGGTTGAGGCATGCTGGCTGTGTTTCTTGCTGCTTTTAATTTTTTTTGCGCTGGGAAATCGTTAATATTTAACTTGTTTCCGCATAAATAATCTTGCATTGCCGTATCTACTAGTCCGGGGGCTAAGCTATAAAAAAGAGTTTTTTCGTTTTCTGAAGCGTAAAGTTTAATAAGCATATTTAATGCAGCTTTAGAAATAGAATATCCGCCCCAACCTTTATTTCCATTTACTGAAGCACCTGAGGAAATGGCAACAACTTTAATAACCCTAGGTATGATATTGAGTAAGGTATCCAAAACAATTTTGTTTGCCCATACATTGATATTCATTACTTTCTGCAGGTTGTTAATTTTTTGCGTTTTCATATCAGTAATAGCGCCTAGTATACCTGCATTTAAAACAACTAAATCCATTGTTTTAATCCCCGAAATTAGCTGAGATATTATTTCGAAAGATGTATTTAAATTTGTTAAGTCACATTGGGTAAAGTGAAAATTAGGTCTTTTAAAAAGATCCTTAGGTGTTCTTCTACTTAAACCATAAACAGTATGTCCTAATTCTAGGTAATGTTTAGCAAGACCCCATCCAATTCCTGAGCTAACACCTGTGATTAGAATATTCATATTTATTTTTTATAAAAATTCATTTCCTCAATATATTGAGCTGCACCTTTTGGTAAAAACCAAGATACATTTTTATTTTCTCTAATAGCTTCACGAATAAAGCTTGCGCTAATTTCTACTTGAGGTGCTTTAACTAAATTAATATTAGGATGGTTATCATATTCACCTTTTTTCGAATTTGGTCGAGGATAAACATAAATAGTATGATTATTAATTAAAAAATTTGCGTTTTTCCACTTGTGTAAATTAGTAAGATTATCTGCTCCCATAATTAGGGAAAACTCAATTAAAGGAAATTTTTCCGTCAAATGCGCTAAGGTATCTGTGGTGTAGGAGGGTTTAGGTAGTTTGAATTCTATTTTTGATGCTTTAAAGCGGTCATCATCTTCAATAGCTCTATCTACCATTGCAAATCGGTGTATTTCTGATAATAGCGAATTTGCTTTTTTAAACGGATTTTGTGGAGAAACAACAAACCATAACTCGTCAATTTTAGTGTACTCAACCATGTAGTTGGCTAAAATTAAATGCCCTGTATGAATGGGGTTGAATGACCCAAAGTATAATCCTACATTTTTAGTTTTCCGCACGAATTATATTTTTTAAATCAAAGTTTATTTACTTTTTAAAAAGTCTCTAACCATGTTTTCCGCTTTTTTAAAAGCTTCAGGTAAAGAGTCGTTTAGTATTAGTTTATCGAAATCTACTGATTTTTCAATTTCGGCTGGAGCTTTCGACATTCTCCTGTCTACAGACTCTGGTGTCTCAGTATCTCTACCTTCTAAACGTCTTCTGAGTTTTTCTAGTGATGGAGGCATAACAAAGATGGCCAATGCTTTTTCACCAAATGCGTGTTTTAAGTTTAACCCACCGTCAACATCAACATCAAAAATCACATTATTACCTTTTTTCCAAATTCTTTCTACTTCACTTTTCAGCGTTCCGTAAAAATTATCTGTGTAAACTTCTTCCCACTCTACAAATTGCTTGTTGTTGATTTTACTTTTAAAATCTTCAACGGACAAATAATAGTAATCTTTTGCATCAACTTCGCCATCTCTTTTTTCACGAGTAGTCGCAGATGTTGAGAATTCTAGTCCAAACTTCTTACTTAGTAAATGATGAACAATCGTTGTTTTTCCAGCCCCAGAAGGCGCCGAGAATATGATTAATTTCCCACTCATATTATAGTACGTTTAAAACTTGCTCTTTAATTTTTTCTAAACTGTCTTTCATTAAAACAACTGTTTTTTGAATTTGAGCATCGTTAGCTTTGCTACCTACAGTATTAATCTCTCTTCCCATTTCCTGAGATATAAATCCTAACTTTTTACCTTTTTCACCTTCTATTAAAAGCGTTTCTTTAAAGTATTTACAATGCTGAGAAAGTCTAACCTTTTCTTCATTAATATCTAATTTTTCAAGGTAGTATATGAGTTCTTGTTCAAATCTATTTTTATCAATAAGGTCTTCTTTGATTTCAGAAATTGCTGCAGCTAATTTTGCTTTTAAAGTATCGATTCTTTCTTCATCAAACTTTTTAACGTTTTCTAAACCTTGTTCAATAGCTTGTACTCTTTCTAGCATATCAACTTCAAGACTTTTCCCCTCGTCACTTCTAAAACCAACAATGTTTTTTAAAGCTTCTTTAATTCCAGCTTCTAAATATTCCCATTCCGTTTTACTAATGTCTTCTTTGCCCGAATTCATTACATCAGGCATTTTCATTATTGTAGCAAGAATTTCTGGTGTAATATCCTCTACGTTTAACAATGGTTTAAGCTGCTCAAAATAAGATTGAACTAATTCAGTATTTACTTTGTAGTTAGCGTTTTCGCCAGTTAATTCAACATTAATGTTACATTCAACTTTTCCGCGAAAAAGGGCTTTTTGTAAAAGCTTTCTAATTGCCATTTCCTTACTCTTAAAAATACCAGGCATTCTAACAGAGAAATCTTGTTGTTTCGAGTTTAGCGATTTGATTTCTATAGAAATGTTTTTTCCAGGAATACTTATTTGAGCTTTTCCAAAACCAGTCATTGATTGTACCATAGGACAAAAATAGGGATTTTAAAGGAGTTGAATATTGGAGTAGCTAAGCTTTTTTAAAGCTAACATAATAAACACCTGTAAATATGAGTGTGGATGCTAAAATACTGTAGAAATCAATTATTTTATCGTTAATAAAGTAACTCAGTATGGCGCTCATAAATGGTTGCAAAAATATATATGAGGTAGCAACATTTGGAGATACTTTGCTAATAGCAAACATATTTAATAAAAACGTTAAAAATGTAATAGCAACAACTACATAAAGTATACTAATCCAAATTTCTAATGGAAATTCCCAAGATGATTCTATTAAATCAGGAAGTCCAATTGGAAGTAAAATTAATGCACCAGGAAGAAAAACCCATTTAAGAACGGTGAACGGTTTGTACTTCATTATCAGCGGCTTACAGTATACAATGTAAAACCCAAAATTAGCAGCGTTACTAAAAATGAGTAAGTTTCCTAAAAGTGGGTTTGGTGCTTCTTTCGAAATTTCGTTGTGGAGTATAACTGTTACCGCGCCTATACCGCCTAGAACCATTCCTATGATTTTATTTTTTGTGATTTGTTCTTTTAAGTATAAGGCTGAAATCACCAACACAATAATAGGGGTGGTGGTCATTATTATTGCAGCGTAATTTGGAGCAGTATAGGTTATTCCATTAAAAAAGGAGAGTTGATTGAAAACAACTCCAAACAATGCTGCAAAGACAAATTTTTTGTAATCTTTTTTGTCGATTTTATCCTTTGGTAAAAAAGCATCAACTGTTAGGAAAAGAAGAAAGGCTCCTGAAGCTCGTATGAACACAAAGCCATTCGCTCCAATATAGTCAGGAGCAACAGATTTAATCACAAAATAACTTATTGCATACAATAGGTTTAATGTGATTAGTGCAATATGTGCAGAAGTATTCCCTTTCAAACTTTTAAGTTAAAAAAGTTTAGCTTTTAAGGCCTCAATATTTTTTTTTGAATTTCCGATAAATATTTCTCCATCAACAATAGCTACTGGTCTCTTTAAAAAGGTGTATTCTTCTATGATGTGACTTTTGTAATCATTTTCAGAAAGTATTTTTTTATTTAATTGTAAAGATCTGTACTTCATCGCTTTTCGAGAAAAAAGTGCTTCGTAAGACCCTGCTAAGTTTTTTAATTCCTCTACTTGAGACGCAGACATTGGATTTTTTTTGATATCCTGTAATTCTACATTTTCTAAGTTTAATTCTTTAAGAATTTTAATATTGGTAGAGCAACTTCCCAGATGATATATCTTTTTCATTCACTGAATTATTAATTGATTTTCCAATTTGGATAAGGAATAATATTTATTTGAGATAAAGGTAGTATTTTTAAAGCTTGACAATGATATCTAAATTATCCTGTTTTGAGAGAGTACGTCTTTTATTCGTTTTGCTATTATTAGTAACGTTTAATGTTAAGGCCGATCATTACTATGGAGGTTATATTTCTTACACTCATATAAATGGTTTTAAGTATGAAGTTACTGTGGTGACTTATGCTGATAACTCTAAAGTTAATTCTGATCGCGATTCGGTTATTGTTATTTGGGGCGATGGTACAGAGGAATATGTCCAAAGAACGAATAATAACGGGAATGGCGAAACTGTTTTTCCCGGTATAAAAAAGAACATTTACAAGGGTGAGCATAAGTATACTAAAGAAGGCAATTATCAATTAGTTTTCGTTGATAATTTTAGACCTTATGATATTTTTAATATTGAAGCAGGGAAATCAGGAAGTACTTTGTTGTACTTCGATGCCATAATACCAGTGGCTGATACTGTATCATTTTGTCAGAACAATGCTCCAAGTTTTTTGTCAGAACCATATATGTTTGGTGAATCAGGGGAAGATTATTTCTTAAGTCTTACCCATTTTGATATTGATGGGGATAGTTTGAGCTTTAAGTTAATTAGTCCAAAAGCTACAAATACATATTCTGTCCCTGGTTATTTTACGCCAGATCGAGTTTCTATAGATGAAAAAACTGGTTTGTTTTCTTGGATAGATCCTATTTTTGGAGACTATGTTTTTGCATATGAGATTGAAGAATACAGAAATGGACAATTAATAGGAGTTTCGGTTGCCGATTTCCCCGTTTTTATTAAAAGAGGAAATAAATATAAAGGGTCTTTCTCTGATGTTAATGGAATTACTGAAGGCTCTTTCAATTTTAATTCTGCGGAAGAAATAAAACTCGATATTAGCTATGAAAATTTGGATGCCGACTCTACTTTTATAAGAGTTGTGACTGGGCTTGTTTACAATAATAACTTCATCATTACGAATGATGCGTCCAATACGGACAATGTATCTCATCATACATTAACAATAGATTATCTAGGGAATGACTTTGCTGAGGGGGCACATATAATTACGTTTGAGGCTGGATCTATTTATGGTTCTGATACTATTTTTGATTACAAAAGTATTTCTGTTACCACGGTTTCAAATCAAGATTGGCGTTGTTCGGTACCACCAAACGTTAAAGATGTAGTAGAGATTCCCCCTTTGATTCCTGTTTTTGAGGTAATATCAAATTTATTTGATGAATCGGTTTGGATGAATGTTGGTGATAATTTTGAAGACTTTACAATTGAGATTTTGGATTTAAGAGGGAGACGGGTATATAAAGATTCAAATTTAAAGTCTGCAACCTTTAAACTGAACCTTTCGCATTTTAAATCTTCAATGTATTTATTTAGAATTATACGAGACGACAAGGTAATAGCAACTTTAAAAGCAGTAAAAAAATAATGGGACTAATAAAAGAGGTTAGAGGGTTTAAACCTCAAATTGGCAGAGACGTTTATATTGCTGAAAACGCAACAATTATTGGAGAGGTTACTTGTGGAACTCAATGTAGTTTTTGGTTTAATGCAGTTGTTAGAGGAGATGTTAACTACATTAAAATGGGGGATAAGGTAAATGTGCAAGACGGTGCTGTAATTCACGGAACCTTTGAGAAATGTCCAACAAACATTGGAGATAACGTATCAATAGGTCATCAAGCAATGATACATGGTTGTACAATTAAGAGTAATGTTTTGGTTGGAATGGGCGCTATTATTATGGATGACTGTGTTGTTGGGGAGAACTCTATAATTGCTGCAGGTGCAGTTTTAACCTCAAGAACAATTGTGGAGCCCGGCTCTGTTTACGCTGGAGTTCCTGCGAAAAAGGTAAGGGATGTTGATGAAAATCTAATTGTAGGAGAGATTAACCGAATTGCAAATAATTACATTAAATATGCAAGTTGGTATAAATAAAAAAGTGCTTCGTTTGAATTCTTTTTTATTTACAAAAAGATCTTTACGTTTTCGGGTGGTCTTCCTAAAACAGCTTTATCGCCTTTTACAACGATTGGTCTTTCAATTAACTTCGGATTTGCAATCATTATTTTAATCCACTCTTCTTCGGCCAATTTTTTTCCTTTAAATTGATCTTTAAAAATTTTTTCGGGTTTTCTTATGAGTCTCTCTGCTGTTATATTTAGTTTTTTTATTAAATCAGTAAGCTCTTCCTCTGAAGGAACATCCTCTAAGTATTTTATAATTTCTACTTCTGTTCCCGAATCTTGAATTATTTGTAATGTTTCTCTACTTTTTCTACAACGAGGATTATGATAGATTTTCATGCCTTTGGTTTTGTTAATGTTTACCTTCCTGATTTTCCAAACTCCATTAAATAGGATTTTATAAAGGGCATTAATTCTCCATCCATTACGTGATTGATATTTGATGTCTCATGACCAGTTCTTACATCTTTAATTAATTTGTAAGGGTGGAAAATGTAGTTTCTAATTTGAGAGCCCCATTCAATATTCATTTTAGAGCCTTCAATTAAATCAATTTCTTTTTGGCGTCTTCGCATTTCCAATTCATAAAGCTGAGACTTTAGTAATTGCATAGCCTTTTCCTTATTTCCCAATTGAGAACGAGACTCTGTGTTTCTAATAATGATTCCAGAAGGCTTGTGTGTTAACCTAACCCCCGTTTCAACCTTGTTTACATTTTGTCCTCCTGCACCCCCAGATCTAAAGGTGTCCCATATAATATCAGAAGGAGGTATTTTTATGTCTATAGTGTCATCAATTACAGGGTACGCATAAACAGAAGCGAAAGATGTGTGTCGTTTATTTGCTGAATCAAAAGGTGATAAACGAACTAGTCGATGAACTCCATTTTCTCCTTTTAAATAACCATACGCAAATTCACCTTCAAACTCCAAAGTACAAGATTTAATCCCCGCGGTTTCGCCATCAGTATATTCAACTTCTTTAACCTTAAAACCGTTTTTTTCCCCCCACATTATATACATTCTCATAATCATGGATGCCCAATCTTGAGATTCTGTACCTCCTGCTCCTGAGTTAATTTCAACAATACAATTAAGTAAGTCTTCTTTTTCTCCAAGCATATTTTTCAGCTCTAAGGCTTCCAATAATTCTATTGCGTTTGCTTCAGCTTCCTCAACTTCTTCTTCTTCAGCTTCTTCAAGTTCAAAAAAATCACGTAAAACATTCACATCTTCTAAAGCAGACTTAACGCTTTCGTATTCTTCAATCCATGCCTTTTTATTTTTTATAAGCTTTAGGGTTATTTCAGCTTCTTTGGGCTTATTCCAAAATTCAGGAGCTTGGGTTTTTTCTTCTTCGTTCTGTATTTCTATGGCCTTTTTGTCCAATTCTAGGTACTCTCTTAATGCTTCCAAGCGTTTTACCAGGTCTTTGAGTTGTTCAGCTGTTACCATTAGTTTATTTTTGTAAGAGAATATTCCAAAATTGGAAGCTCTAAATTAATTAATCCTTTTCAGTTGCCATGGCAAAATTGGTAAAAACTAACCCAGCAGACCTACTAAACTTACAAAGTGGGGACTATGCGCATTTTGTTCAAGATGGAATAGCGATCAACGATGTTATAACATTTGAACCGCGCCATCATGTTAATAATATACATAAAACGCGCAATATTAGGGGGATTCGAATATTCTTGAACGTATTATTGTCTGTAATTGTTTTTTCGCTAGCCTTAATTACGGGTTTTTATCCTATCAGCTTACTGCTTTTCATGGCTATATTCGATCTTAGAAGTATTAAGCGTATTAATTTGCCTTTAAATCTTTCAGATTTTATTCCTTATGAGAATATTGAAGAGGTTAAAATGATAAAAGGGAGATTAGGGTTTAATTATGCTCATATTATTGTAGTAGACGAAAAAAGAAATCGTTCAATTCGGAAATTAAAATTATACGATAGTCAATCTGGCTGGGATAGGGCTGTTGTTTTGTTCACTCGAATTGGTAAATTGAATTTGAAGGAGAAAGTTGCTAAGGACTTTTCAGGATTGAAAAAAATAACAGTTGGAAATGGAATAGAATACGCCGTTGAGGGTGATAACCTTTTTTTAATTGAAAACGGTACCCACAAAGATGAAAGAGAGGATCCTTTTAAATACTTCCGTTTTGTAGCTATCATTGGTGTTCTTGCGAGTTTAGGAGCTGCTGGATCCAAAGTTAGAATGATTATTGAAAATCATGAATATCAATTCGTTGATTATTTAGTAGTTGTTTTCTTTCTCTTTTTAGCGAATATCCCGTTTCAGTTTGTTAGAAAAACAAGACCTACTGTGATTCTCAAATCTGATGTAATTGGATTTAAAATTAAAAGAAATAAGCTTAAAATTACGCTAAAAGGATGGAGCGTTTTTTCATTAGTGGTGAAACATGACTTAAAGTTTTTCACTCCCGAGGATATTAAATTATTAAAAGAATTTTTAGAAAGATGATTACATTAAGTATTACTACAGCTGTAGATGAAAGTATTGAGAATGATTGGTTGGACTATATGAAAACTGAACATATTTCATTACTGATGAAAACTGAACTTTTTAAAGATTTTAGGCTAGTTAGAATAATTCCAGGTCAAGGTGTTGATCTTTCTTACAATTTACAATTAAGATTAGAAGGTCATAAGGAATTAAACGAGTTTAGAAGTAAACACGAAGCAACTTTTGTTAATTTGGAAGGAAAGAGGTTTGGCGGTAAATATGCTGTTTTTCATAGTGTTTTAGAGCATGAGTTAGAGGGTTAAAAGAATATTATGAGAGTAGTAAGAGCAAAAAAACATCTTGGTCAACATTTCCTTACAGATGAAGGAATAGCGCAGAAAATAGGTGAGACTCTAATACATCGTGACAAATATGATGGAATTATTGAGGTTGGACCTGGAATGGGAATGATGACAAAGTATGTTAAAGCTGCTTATCCAGAACATAAATTAAAGTTAATTGAGTTAGATAGAGAGAGTGTCGCATATTTAGGTGAGCACTATAGTGACATTCCTGTAATTAATGAAGATTTTCTTAGTTTAAATATTAAAGGGTTGTTTGATGGTCAGTTTGCTGTAATAGGTAATTATCCTTATAATATATCCTCTCAAATTATTTTTAAGGTTCTCGAAAACAAAGAGTTTATTCCTGAAATGACCGGAATGTTTCAGAAAGAAGTTGCTGAGCGAATTTGTGAAGGGCCAGGAAATAAAACTTACGGTGTAATAAGTGTTCTTATTCAAGCTTATTATGATGCTGAGTATTTATTTACGGTTGATGAGCATGTGTTTAATCCACCTCCGAAAGTAAAGAGTGGAGTTCTTCGATTAACACGTAGGGAAAACCCTATAACTTGTGACTATGGAGCTTTTCGTCAAGTTGTAAAAATGTCTTTTAATCAAAGGAGAAAGATGTTAAGGAAAAGTTTAAAAAGTTTATTTACTCCAGAACAGTTGACTCAACAAATATTCACTAAAAGACCAGAGCAATTATCTGTTGATCAATTTGTAGGTTTAGTCGAAATGAAGGAAGATTTATAATTGCAGAAAATGCAATTATAAAATTTGTACTTGTTCAAATTAATTTCTAAATATCGTTTAAGAATCATTTCTTTGGATAAAGACTCCAGATGAAACGATCTATTACTATTTTTTTATTATTAACATCAATTCTTTCCTTTTCTAGGAAAGACGTTTATATTTTGGTTTGGGGAAGTTCGCTAACTAAAACTGGAGCTGGACATTGTTCTATTGCTTTTAAAGATTCAGTTGGTTTTCATTATTTTTCACATTATCCTAATTCAATTGTAGGAACAATTGATACGTTTCTTTTAAATTTCAATAGCTTGCAATCCTTTGATAAGGAAGTTCTCGGGATCCAAAGAAGTAATCCAAATTTAATATTGAAATTCGAAGTGTCCAATAAGGAGTTTATCAATATGAAACTTTTTGCAAAAAGAAGTGTGAAACGTTCATGGACTTTATTCGTTTTTAATTGTGCTGACTTTGTAAAAGGAATATTCAGGAATTCTGATTATGATACAGGTTTAGCTTTTGGAATTAGTACTCCGGTTGAGTTGGTGAAAGATATAAAAGATCATAATGTAAACCATTTCTTAAAAGGTAACATTACTACGGTCAAAGGATTTGTTTACCCATTTCTTTTAAATGAGCCACGAGCAGTTCCGTTTACTTTGAGGAAATGGATAGGTTTTTAAAGTCAAATAGGCCTTATTCGGAAGCTAATTAGTGATTTTCAATTCGTGTAAAACAACTTTTTTTGGTTAAAAATTAGCTTTTATTCGCTAAATTAGGCTTGTATTAAATGATTGTTAATGAATATTTTCACAGTAATTTTTATAGGTTTTTCTTTCGTCGGATTTACGCAAAAATCGGAGTATGATTATAATATCAAGGAAAATAATTTAGAGAAACATCCTAAAGATTTTTCGGTGAAATTGAATCCTATTTTTACTGACCTTAGCAATGATAACTCTGTACTAGGTTTTAATACGGGGTTTCATTTCCGTATGAATACTGTAATGTCATTATACGGAGGTTATTATGGGAGTTACTTTAACATAAAACCAGAGGTTGTCAAAGCGAATTCTACTGAAAAAGTATACAATGGTGTTGTTGCTGATAATTATGTTCCTTATAAATACTTACATGGTGGTGTAACCATGTTTTTATGGACAGAGGTTTATGAGGGTAAATCAAAAGTTAGTTTGCCAAGTGAAGTTCGAAATGGAAATAAACAACGTTGTTTTTTAGAAATTGATAAAATTGATAAATTACGTCAAGTAGGTCTTAGGATAGGAGTAGGGGCTTATCAAGGTCAGGTGATAGAGAAAGATTCAGAGTTTGAGGGCAATAACGATACGGAAATTATAAATTACTTGACAAATGCTGCAGGTAATAATTACTCAAGCTTAAAGTATTCCTTGTTTTCTGGAGGTTTATCTTATGAGAAAATTAATCACTTATCAGTTAATGTAAAGGATAGTATAGGGATTAGAAATAAAAAGAATCATTGGCGGCTTTACGGTGATATATTGTATGCTCAAAATATGGTAATTGGGGATATTCTATTTACTTGGCACGACGGATCTTCGGAAAAAGAAGCAGAATATGATCTTCAAAAGTTTACTGGTCCAGAGAAAGAGAATTATTTTGATTCGAGACTTTTCGGATATAGAGTAGGTTTTGATTTCAATAGTACGAATAAAAAGGGTTATTGTTATGGCATTGAATTAGGAAGTAGGCCTGGTACTGGTTCTTTATTAGCTAGAACTTATCTGAATATAAAAGTTGGTATGTCATTTAACTTTAATGTGATAAAGTATTAAGTAGTTAAAGACGCTGAATTCAACTCACAAACGCAACTTCTGAGTTAAACAATAATTTTTCCATCTGCAAGATAGGAGATTC
>JAQXEE010000005.1 GCA_029251005.1 Flavobacteriales bacterium
AGTCTTGTGCTACTGCATACAGTGGAGGAGGTTATGCGGATGGCGCTCAAGTAAGTTATAATAGTAAGAATTGGACTTGTAATGTAGGGCAGTCGTACAATTGCGGCCGTTCATACCCCGGGCAATGGAACGGTGTATGGGCTGATAATGGATCGTGTTCATCCTGCTCAAACGGAACAGTATATGCTGGAGCTGCATTATCTGGAATTTGTTCAGGCGGAACTTCATCAGCTATGGGAGGTTCTTATGGAGGAGGTGCAACAGCAGCTACGTGGTCTGGCGGAGCAGGAACTTGGACAAACGCAAGTAATTCAAGCACAGCTACTTACACCGCTGGCGCAGGTGAATCTGGAAACGTAACATTAACTTTAACAGCAACTGGTGGTTGTTCAACTGTTACTGCCACTAAAACAATTACAGTATCATCTCCGCCTTCTGCCGGTACACTAAGTGGAACACAAGGAATTTGCGTAAGCGGTTCCACTACTTTTAGTTCCACAGTTTCTGGAGGAACATGGAGTTCGGGCAATACAGGCATAGCAACCATTAATTCTTCTTCTGGAGCAATAAGTGGTGTTTCGGCAGGAACTGCTACAATAACGTATACCAAAGCAGGTTCAGGAGGTTGTTCAGATGCAACCGCAACCAGAACGGTAACGGTAAATGCCCGGCCAACAGTTAGCAGTCCAATCAATGGTTCGAGAACAGGAACAGGTACAGTTGTTATTCAAGCTACTGCATCTAGTGGGTCTATAGATTGGTATGCGGCCTCCTCAGGCGGCTCCTCTCTTGGGAATAGTGCTTCTGCTGTGAACTGGACAACACCTAGTATATCTTCAACTACACTTTACTATGCTGAGGCAAACAACGGTACATGTGTTTCTGCCTCCAGAACTGCTGTCATAGCTACTATTTTAGTTTCTTCAGATGTGTCTGGGCGTTTATCACTAAAAAACAACATATATGTTGTACTGAATACCGTTGAAACTACTGGTGAAGTATTTGTGGTGTTAGATAATGATAATGCCAACGCACTATCAACTGGCGGAAATATCATTACCAAACACGAAAAAAACCAAATTAAATGGAACATAGGAACCAATACTGGTAATTATACAATTCCCTTTACGGCACCCAACAACGCAAAAACAAAAATCCCTTTCAGTTTAGAAATTACCGAGGCGGGAACCGGTAGCGGAAACGTCAAATTTTCCAGTTATACCGATAATGACGGAACGAATAACCACACAGTGTCCGATTATAAACCATCTGATGTAACCAATATGGATAATGGAGATGATGAAGATAATTCTGCAAATGTAATTAACCGTTTTTGGATTGTTGATGCCAATGGGTACGATACGGACCAAAAACCCGCCGCTACCCTAAGCTTTAACTATGCTGATCATGAACTGTCTTCAGGAAACAATAACATAGCCGAAGCCAATATTTTCCCACAACGGTGGAACTCCACCACTTCTCAGTGGCATGATGTCACCCTTTCGGGAACGCCTGATGCCACCAACAACAAAATTTCAGGAGTAACAGTAGCTAAAGAAGACTTCTTCCGTTCATGGGCACTGGTAAGTAATGTTACACCATTACCTGTTGAGCTTATTTATTTTGACGTAAAACGAACAGGGAGTTTTGTGCTTTTAGAGTGGGAAACTTTGGCAGAAATTAATAACGATTATTTTATCGTAGAAAAATCTTCAGATGGTGAAAACTGGGAGGAAATTTTAACTGTTGATGGGCAAGGAAATACCAACGAACAAACCTACTATTCCCAAATAGATGTTAACGGTTGCGAGGGAGTTTGCTATTACAGGTTAATACAAGTTGATTTTGATGGTCGGAGAGAAAAAGAGGGAATTCGGGTTTTGAATTCAGACAATCAAAATCAGGACTTTAAAATGACGGTAATTCCAAACCCTATGAATCAGCGCGCAAACATATCATTCTCAGCATTGGAAGGAGGTGTATTTAATTTAAGTGTGCTTAATCAAACGGGACAGGAAGTGTACTCAACCAAAACCATTGGTGATAAAGGAAATAACCAAATATTATTTGACTCTTCAACATTATCGCATGGCTCTTATTATTTCATTTTGGAAGATGA
>JAQXEE010000007.1 GCA_029251005.1 Flavobacteriales bacterium
CTTGATCCCAAAGAAGACTTATTTACACCTACATTTTTTGCAGTTAATTCAGGATTGTACAAGTTTCCTTTTCTTTTAAACACGGAGGATTATGGGTGGTTTTCATCCAATGTAATGGAAACTTATGATCAACTCTATTTCAAATACGACTCTGTACCCGAATTAAATGCAAAATACGATCATGGCTTTCCAACAACACATTGGTTTACGGCTGATTTTAATCGGAAAATTGGTGAATCTAGCTTAACCGCTAAATTTAACAGACGGGCCTCGGAGGCCTTATATGGAAATACAAAAGCGTTTAGAACTAACGTATTAATTGGAACTGAAATCCCAATTAATAAAAACTATAAATTAACACTGGGCTATTTTAGAAATCAAGCTGAGATAAATGAAAATGGTGGAATAAAAAATATTGATTCTATTCCCATTGTAACTGAATTTAATGATGTTGAATTATCCTCAAACCTAAACTCAGCCAAGAATGATATATTCAATCAAAAAATTCATTTAAGCCAAAGTTTTATTTTTAAAGAATCAAAAGATAGTATTACCAATCAAAAATCAAATTGGGGGCTAAACTTAGTTACAAACTTTTCGGAAAACAAAATAAGTTTTGAGTTAAATAAAAATGATATTGATAGCGGTTACTTTTTAAACACTTTTAATGACACGCTAGCTACGTTTGATTCTGTTGGTTTTAAAACAGTAACTATTCAACCTTCTATTTTCATTAAAAATAAGAGCAGTGTCCACAATATAGGTTACAATAAAAAGTTTAACGACTTTAAAAGTTTTAATGATGCCTTTGCATTTTTAAAAGGTAGATTTAGGTTAAAATCAATACCAATATCGTATTCAACTAAATATCATTTAGAGGGTATTTGGAAAAACAACTGGGAATTGAAACTTGGATCAAATTATTATTTAAAAAAGGAAAAGGGAGACACGGTTAGGTTGAATAAACTTTTAAATTTAACCCTCAAATCAAGTGCTAAAACTCCTGAGTATCTTTTTCATTCGTTTAGCGGTAATCATTATCAATGGAAAAACAATTTTAAACCAGTAATTTTAAACAAAGTTAATTTTAAGCTATTTTTAAACACTATCACGACAATTGTTGATATCGAAATACAAAAAGTGTCTAATTATATTTACTTCGACCGAAACAGTTTACCACAACAAACAAAGAAAAACATAACTGCGGGTAAAATTCATGTGAAAAATCAATTTGGGAAAAAAATAATTAGAGTTTATTCAGGAATTGGGACTCAATTTTCAACTTCTGAACTTATTCGTATTCCAATGTTCTTTTCAAGAAACACAATTTCCCTGAATTTCAAGTACCGATCTGTGCCTTTAACTTTAGGTGGTACAGCTTCCTATTTCTCCAAATACCAAGGACTAAACTACAACCCTTCAATTCGCCATTATCACTTAGGTGACAATATGGCTGGAGGAACTGCTGTAATTGATTGGTTTATTGCAGCTCGTTTGGGGCCTGCTGATTTATATGTTAAATTCGACAACTCTTTTTACACATTAAATAGAAACTTATTTCTAGGTGATAATTACCCAATTTATAAATCTTATGTAAGATTTGGACTAAAATGGCGTTTAAAAAACTAGGATAGTCTTAAGTTAAAAGATTTAAAAGTTAGCTTATTTTAACACCTACAAAAAGAGGGGTTTTATTGATTGGTTTTAAAATCTAACATAAAGACAGTATATTACACTTTTCTTAAAATAAACATTTCAATATGAGCGATGGAATTTTCAAAAATTTAAAAAGTGATGGTCCAGCAAGTTTAATTGTTTTTTTAGTTGCCGTTCCATTATGTTTAGGTATCGCTTTAGCATCAGGAGCACCAGCCCTATCTGGAATTATTGCTGGAATTATTGGAGGACTAATTGTGGGGTCATTAAGCAACTCTCCATTAGGTGTAAGTGGTCCAGCAGCAGGACTCGCAACAATTGTACTAGATAATATAACAGTGTTAGGTTCATTTGAAATTCTTTTGGTATCAGTTATTATAGGAGGTGTTATCCAGTTAATCTTAGGATTTTTAAAGGGTGGTATAATTGGTTACTATTTTCCAAACTCTATCATTAAAGGAATGCTGAGTGCTATTGGAATTGTAATATTTTTAAAACAAGTTCCTCATGCTTTTGGATATGATAAGGATCCTGAAGGTGATTTATCATTTGACCAAAAAGACGGGGAAAACTCCTTCACAGAATGGTATAATATAGCTGAACATTTAGATTATGTGGAAGTTGGAGCAGTTTTAATTGCAGCAATATCATTGGCAATATTAATTTTATGGGAAGCTTCTTTTATGAAAAAATTAAAAATCTTCCAATTAATTCAAGGTCCATTAGTTGTAGTTGTTTTAGGTATCGTCATAAACAATATCTTATCAACTTGGTTTCCTGAAATCGCATTATCGGGGAAGCATTTGGTAAGTCTTCCTGAAAAAAACCTTTCCTCTGAACTAACATTTCCTGATTTTGCAAACGCATTGAGCAACCCTAAAGTTTATGTTATTGGTGGAATAATAGCAATCGTTGCGAGTTTAGAGACTCTGCTATGTTTGGAGGCTACAGATAAAATGGACCCCGATAAAAGAATTTCAGATCCAAATCGTGAATTAAAAGCCCAAGGGATAGGAAATATCTTGAGTGGTTTTATTGGTGGTTTACCAATAACCCAAGTTATTGTTAGAAGTTCTGCTAATATTCAATCAGGTGGTAAATCAAAACTATCAGCCATTTTACATGGAGGATTTATCCTAATCAGTCTAATCGCATTTCCTCAGATATTAAACATGCTTCCAAAAGCAAGTTTAGCAGCTATACTATTTGTTGTTGGTTATAAATTAGCGAAACCATCTACGTTCAAAGCTATGTATGCAAAAGGGGTAAGACAATTCATACCTTTTGTTGTTACTATTATTGCTATTGTATACACAGATTTACTTATTGGTATTGGAATTGGTTTATGTATTGCTGTTTTCATTATTCTTTACAACAACTTCAGAACTCCTTATTTTTTCAGACCTGAAAATCATGTTGAAGGAGAACCTATCGTTTTAAGACTCTCTGAAGACGTAACTTTTCTAAATAAAGCAGCAATGCTAAGCACACTTCAATCAATACCAAACGGAGCTGAGGTTATTATTGATGCAACACAAAACGTAAGAATTGATGATGATGTGCTAGAGATAATACAAGACTTTGAGGGCGCTTGTAAAAACAGAAATATTTTGGTTGAAATAAAAGGGTTTGATTTTATAAAACTAGAAAATGCTCATTTAGCTTATCAAAAAGCAGTAGTGGACAATAAATTATCGAAATCAAAACAAATAGATTAGACTAGTTTCACCAACTTTTAAAAGGATGTGATTGGAGATTTGAATTGAAGTATCTTGGATCATGACTGACTTCCTCTTTAATCCAGTTAGGAAACTCTAATAATTGATCTTCTGAATCCAATTCAGCCTCTGCTACAATTAAACCTTCGTTATCACCGTAAAAAACGTCTATTTCCCAAAGTTGACCTTTGTATTGGATATGGAATCTATCTTTCTCGATCACAGGGCCACCCAATTCGCTTATCAAAACTTGAGCGTCGGCTAAAGGGATAGCATACTCGAATTCCAATTTTGATATTCCTGTGGTTTTACCCTTGATTGTTAGTTTAGCTGAATCAGCATATTCTCGAACACGAACTACAGTCATGTCTTCCTTTGCTACAAACGCTTGCTTGATGTAAAGAGGAACTGGCTTAATTAATTCATGCCAGAGGTCTTTTTTTACTAAAAACTTACGTTCAATTTCAATCCCCATAGCTATCTAAGGATGTACATTTTTCCAATACCATTTTTAAAGTATTTTTTGGAAAGTGAAGGTGATTGTCCATCTAATGTTGAAAGTTTAATTTTTCTATGCTCAAAATCATTAAAATTAGACTGTATTTTAACTTTGTATAAATAAACACCATTACCTAACTTATCTCCATAGTTATCAGTACCGTCCCAAGCAAACTCACTTACATTTTTACCAATATGAATTGGACCCAATTCCTCTTGAGTAATTTCCCTCACAACTTTTCCTGTAATAGTCATGATTTGTATCAGAATTTTATCGGGGACTTCAGATCCCGTTAACGTAAATACAAACCGTGTTGATGTTGAAAATGGATTTGGATAATTAATAAGCTGCGTAATACTTGATTCTGTAACGATTTCAAATGAAATCTGGTAATGAAATGATTCATATTCTGCACCTGAAAGATTAGAAGACTTATCTGTTGCTCTTACTTTTAGCTCATAAATCCCATCAACATCAAACGATTTATTAAATTCAATTGTGCATTTGTTCTTAGGGAGATCAGCAGGTAAAAAACTATATTCAGAAATATCTAATTTTACCAACGAATCTTCGTCAGTTGAATTTGGAAAGTTAATAAACACCTCGATTAAAGAGGGATCGTCTAATCTCAGGTATTGATTTTCATCATCAAGTGTTATAATAATATTTGAATTTGGATTAACAATATCACCATTTAATATATGAACTCCATCAAAAGTAACGTCCAATAGTGGGTTTTGTTTATCTCCTACACAATTAAATTGATGTGAATAAATGTTGTTAAAATGATACTGCTCTAACTGCCATGGATTAGAACCAGAAAATGGATTAATTTCGTAACGTAAACTATTGTTGCCATTAAGTGTGGAAGTAGGTATTATTATCGTATCAAATAATACTTCTCCGGGTCCTAAAGGATTTTTCAATGCGCAAGAATCTGATACTTGATTAAATAAATTATCAATAATTTGATAGCAAACTTGTATGCTGTCCATTGCAACTCCTGAGATATTCTCAATTGCAGTAATGAATAATAAATCCTCTCCTTGCTCTACTGAGTCTATTAAAGTATAATCTGCAACCTTGAGAGGATTAATAGCCACTTCAGGAATTTCTTCATACAACACTTGCCATCTTGTTATTTTGTTTGGAGTTCTGAAAAGATCATCAGCGAAAAAGGATTCTAGCCTTATATATGGATAAATACTTGCATCGATTGAATCATTCAATCCATACAAATCTCCAATCAATGCAAGGCTGTCAATTATTAAAGTTTCAACTCCATTAATATCAACTCCGTATACATTAATAATCGCTGTATCATTTGGGTTAGCAATTTCACTTTCATCTAATTGCCAATGTAATGACCCCCAGTTTGAGCTAGGTCCTATTAAATCAGTTTTTATAGATCCATTAATCCAATTGTTTTTCATAACTGCGTCCCTTAAATAAATGTAGTCAAGACCGTCAGGTGAAAAACGCTCTTCTACAGAGAGAGGGTTCCCTTTTTGGTAAAATAAAATGTAAGGGTATTTGGCCGGATAATTTTTTAATGAATCAACATCTGCACCAATATCAGTCAATAAAGAATCGTATTCAGCCGAAATAGGTTGCCCGCTTAACCATTTTGAGCAGTTATTGCCTCTAAATGAATAAAACAATACATAATTACTATCTGGGACATCTTCAATAAATGACATTAGGCTATCTAATCCTTTGCTGCTATTATTAGAAAAATAAAAATTGTACTCACTCCAAGCCTCTTGTACTTTATCATCTAAATAATTGTTGTGTCCGTAGTTACCATGTTCTTGAGTGTGCCATGGTTTCAATGTGTTTTTATCAATAACAGCAATAAAAAACTGATCAGCCCAAACCATTGAATGATGACACTGTTGAGCATTATCAATAGAGTATTTTGTTTCAGCTCGATAATTAAACCCTGCTTTAAGATGAGTTTGAGCTGTTAATGTCTTTTTCTGCTCAGTAAAACTAGTTGTTCGGTTGTTATAATCGTAATCAATAAATAGAAATTGATTCTTTTTAAACTGGTGAAAATGAGATTGCCCCCATCCTTTTTGACCTGAAACGTGTTGAAAACTGCTCTCTTTCCATGCAAAACCATTATTCCCAGTTGAATCAGCGCTCACTCTCCAATAAAAAACCTGAGGCTTTGAAAGTATAGTTGAACTAGAAAATGAATTATAAAAGGTAGTTAAATTAGAGGAAGAATTAGGGGCCCATTCAACTACACCTCCTGAACTTTCAATTACTTCTTCGGTTAAACTAGGACTATTAAAAGTACTTGATGTGTCAATTTGAAAATAATATTTCGAATATCCTGCATAAGGATCTCCTGTTGAAGCTTTTAATAACGTATTTGAATTGGGCACAACTGCAAATTCATAAGGATAAATCGGAACAATATCGCTTGAATTAATAAACAAATCAATATCCAAAATATTATTTAATTCATTTAATTCATCAACCTCAGAAAGAACATCTGCATTAATCCTGAACCTATTTAAACCAACTCCATTTATTTTATCTACTGGCATAGTAATAGAAATGGTATCTGAATAAAAAAGTCCTGATATTTGTAAAACATAAGTTGTATCAGGAAACCCTAATTTTGGGAAGTCTCGTGTAATGTTTAGTTGAAAAGTATCACCTTGGGCTTTCCCTATATTAGTAAGAATCAGATTGATAGTAAATGAATCTATTTCACTGCTCACCTGCTCAGGACCAAAAAACACATTGGGTTGAGTTAATCCGTTTTTACCATAAATAGTATAGTCAGGCTTTTTATGAGAATTTAAAATTACCGCAGGATCACAATGCAATGTCATATGCATTGCAACATCTCGGTTGTATACACTTGCAGAATCCTGCATGTCTTTTATAGTTTGTTGTACTACTTTACCAACTGGCCAGCCATAAAAATCGGTAGAGAAATTCTCATAGAACTCTTGCGAGTATTTTTTTAAATAACTAGCTATTCCCAATGAAGATGAACCAAGAAATCCAATTGCTCCCTTATCTTCTGCTAAAACAAAACGTTCACTTCCACTAGAATATCCACTCGTGTGAATATTTCCAATTAAACATGAATTCGCTAAAATAAATGGATATTTACCGGTGTTTTCATAGTTTTCGGGTTCGTCTATACTTTGATCAAAATTATTTCCATAAGCATGACCGAAAAAAGTCATAATAGAAACTCCACTGTTTATTAAATTCTCAACAGAATCGGATAAATTTATCTGTAAAGGATCAGATGAATTTTTCAGGAATGTATGAACGTTCCCTCCAAACAGAGAATCCTCTACTAAAACCTCATAATCAGCCAAGTAATCCTTAAAGTCAGCTTGTTCCTCCTCAGAAGATCCTCCACCAAAATGTAAAACTTGCTTCATCCATTCTTCAGGTTCAGCAGATTCATATTGCTTTACTTTGTTTAAGTAAGTTCTTAGTTCATTTTCGTTATTTACAGCAACCCTTCCGGTAGCTAGAACTGGATCAAGAATACTTTCATCGTTTAAACCTTGAGTAATTCCAACATCTGACCCCAAAACACTCCATGTGGGTACTATGTTCTTCTCAAATGCACTTCCGAATCTGGCATTACTATAATTCGCCGTGATTGATTTACCACACAAAAAGAGATATGTTGGGTCAAAATCCCACTCATTTATAATTGCATCTACGAAATTCCGCATTGACATTGGATGCTTTCGGATACCAAAAGAAAATTGATCGTAAAGCTGATCCATATCCGCCACAATTGTTTTCAATCCATTAGCTTCCCTGTAGTCTGCATAATCTTGAGCCGCACTCATCAGCTGAGTCCCTGTTAACAACAAATAATCAACACCACCTTTATCTTGAATTTGCTTTTGATAATTAATAAATTTAGAGGAAGTTTTACTTACCGATTGAATACTGGATACCGTTCGAATGGTTTTAACGTTAGTTAAATAACACTTTCGTTCTTTTCCCGTATTTTTAACTAAAGCCTTAAAATTATCCAAGTCTGGCTGAACTTGAATTCGACTGCCAGTAGTTAAATCGTAAAGTAGAGTTGTTGAGTTGAGGTTATCATAATCAGAAATCACTAACAAATCTTTACTCTCCGATCCACTGGGAACATACATTAAAAATTCAGTTTCTCCTCCTAAACTGAGCACTCTTGGATATCTCACATGAACATAGGAAACATTAACTATGTCATTTGTGTTACGTACCGATAGGATTGATTTAATTCTAACTCTTAATTCATCACCAACCCAATCTATGGGCAATCGACCTTCTACAAAAACATTTTCTTGGCCAAAAAAACTGTCGTTATAAAATTCATTATCATTTACTGAGATTTGTGTAAAATGGTTGTAATTAGACTCACCTTGCATTTGACCAACCATTTCAGTTTTGATCCAACCGTCAGGTCCTCCGTCAAATTTTTTCGGTGTTTTTAAAGTATAAAGCCGCCCATTATTAACCACTCCACTTGGACTTAGACCATTAATAAAATATCCTTCCCCTTCTGAATATTCAGGCACGGGCCTTCCAGCAGTAGTCTTTCTTCCACTATTAAAATTTCCACTTGAAGTAAGAAATTCTTCCCTCCAAACATAATCAATTGGAGTATAGGAGTCGAAATCTGAATCCGACTCAGCATCTAACATTCTTTTATTACTGGTACTTGAATTCCAAGTCAAATAATAAAATGATGTATCAGTGTACATACTCACGTATGGATTAAGTACATGGGCAGAATCTGAAAATAAATTATGGTCATACCAACCGTCATTATTTTCTGCATAAAACTCTATAAAATCATTTGAATCAAAAGATCCGTCGGATTCTCCCTGAATATAAATTGATTGCTCTACTCCTTTTGCAAATAGTTGAAGGTTTCGAGGATCAATAGTTGAGATAGGAATACCAGAATTAATTAATTGTTCAAATTTTACACGATAGATTCCATCCTTCGCAATTGGAAATTTGAAATAATTTTGATCATAATTAATCCAATCATTAGCAATTTGAGAAACCGCTAATAATGGAAGAAAAAAGACTATTGTAATTATCCTTTTGATCATTTTCGTTTATTTATCCCGATTTTAATAAAAAATGAATTAGTGTAAAAACCGGTTCCAACTCCGATTTTTGTCAGCGCATAATCCAAAGCCAACTTCTTAAATTTAACACCTACTCCAATAGCGGGGCTAGTACTCCATTTTGTATCGTCATCTATTGTTAATTCTTTTTGAAAACCATTAATTCCAAGCCTTAGGAAAAAAATCTCATTATAATTCCCTTCTAATCCTAGCCTAGGATCAATACTCAATAAATTATTTCCAATCAATGTATTTCTTTTGCCATCAAAAGTTACCGCCAGGTTTAATTCAGGATAAAGGCCAAACTTGTCATTAATTTGATAAGTATATCCACCACCTAAAACAGCTTGAGGAGCTGTAATTTCTATTGAATTAGTTGGGACTTCATTTCCTGTTAAAACAAAAATATCCTCTAATTCTTCAGTATTAAAACTCCAAGCAGAGTATGTACCTGTTATATCACGGAGTGAAGCTGCAAGTTTAACCTTACCAAGGTCATACATTCCTGAGACATCGATTCCAAAACCATAAGCATTGGCAAACTTCCCAACCTTACGATAAATTAATTTTATATTCGCACCTACACTTAGTGCCTCTGGACCCAAATTACGTGCATAGTGAAAAATAAATGCGTTATCTACACTCGAGAAACTTTCAATCTTATTATAATTAAAATTACCATTTGCATCAACTAAATTTCTAGTGTCAGGAATATCGTCAACACCCGATCGGATTAGTGAAACACCCCCAGCTGAAACTTCGTCAATTTTAAAACCGACTGATCCGTAATCATGAGTTGCAATTCCGGCAAATAATTCGCTATGCATTAACCCAATTTCAAGATTGTTTTCCAAGCTTAACAATCCTGCAGTATTCCAATAACCCGCGGTTACATCCGCAGTGCTAGCTACTACGGCATTCCCCATTCCCGCAGATCGGACACCTACTCCAATATTTAAAAACTCATTACTATATTTCACCTGAGCCTGAAGAGAGCAAGTTGCCAAAACAAATAATAATCCTATATGGTATAGCTTTCCTTTCATTTATAATGAATTGAGTAATAAAAATACATAAAAGTTAGTTTCGTTTTAACGTAATTATACTTCTTTTATTGTGAAAAAAAGTAACGTAGTGAAAATATAAAGACAGAAAAACGTCTTTTAAATAACCCTCAACTTACTTAACAATCTCATTGCATTCTATTTAATTAAAAAAAAATATGTTTTTTTTTATTATTGATATACCACCTATCTTTACATCTATAAGATGG
>JAQXEE010000026.1 GCA_029251005.1 Flavobacteriales bacterium
ATATACTCCTTCTGCGATAGGAGTAGAGAGTGTTTGAGAGTTTGATTTGAGAGTTGAGAAAGCTAAAAAAAAACAAGTTATAATAGAAGTTAAGTTGATGTTCATATTAGTTTATTGTAATAAATCAGGGTTGCATATTTACGGAACCTTAATTTTCTTTTTTAAATTAATTTGTTTCGATAATTTTCGGAACTCATAGTTAATAAATTTTTTTGAACTAAAAAAAGAGAATTCTAAGATGTTTAATAATTACTGTGTGTTATTATTCTATTAAAAAAGGTATGTTGCCTGTTGCTACATTCCCCTGTCCATCTTTCGCAAAAAGAAAAAGTCGATACGGACCACTTTTTGATAATTTAAAAATTATATTGTTTTTGCTGTAGTCGGACTTTTTAAAGATTCCTTTAATCGGTTGAGGTGATTTTTCCTTATCTCCTCCTGATTTTTTATCTGTACTTTCAGGAATTATTTGCCAAATAAATTCAATATCATCTCCATCAGGGTCCATTATAGTGACGCTAGCCCTCAAAAAAGAATCTTTTTGAATTACTAAACCTTTCCTTGCAATTTGATTTTGTAATAAAAATTGAGTGATGCTTGGGGCTTTGTTTTCAGGAGGGAAACCTGTCCACCCTTTTATGATAACGTCCATTACTTCAGTTTCATCACCCTCCTCTGTAAACATACTAAACCAAGTAGATGTTGTTTCTTGTTTTTGGCCCCACAAAAAAACATAAGAACCCAGACATTTTGTAGAGTCACTCATTATACTTTTCATACTGGCTTCGTAGGTTTTGGCTTTCTGTGTACTCGTTTCTTCAATTGCTGCACCCCATGCTGTTTTTTCAACTTCCCACCAACCATAAGGCCCCCATTCTGCAACAATATAAGGTTTATCCCAATCGTACATGTTTATAGCTTCTTTGATGTATGAAATATTACCGTAGGTATTAATTCCGAGTATGTCTAAGCTGGGTGTGTTCTTTTTTATAAGTTTAATTTCTGCAACATCTAATCCAGCAGTCACCAGCATAGTAGGATGGTTAGGATCTTCCTCTTTAACGATTTTACATATTTCCTCCATATGTTTCCAAACTTCGAAATTGGTATAATCTAAATCCATTTCGTTACCAATTCCCCAAATTAAAATCGAAGGGTGGTTTTTGTATTTTCTTACTGTCTCACGAACCATTTCAAGTTGGGACTCTAATGCGTCCTTGTTGGAATAGTCAAATCCTTGTCTTTCTTGTCCGATCCAAATACCAAAGCAAACAGTTATATTGTGTTTTTTTGCATTTGCTAATATATTGTCTGTTTGCGCATCAATTCCCCAAGTTCGGATGGAATTCCCCCCGTATTCTTTTAGCTTATCTAAGTTTTCAGTTCCTCCAGCTCCTTGTATATAATAAGGTGCTCCATCTTTTAATAATTGAAATCCATTTTTATTTTGAACAATTTCTACCTTCGATGCAAAAACAAAAAAGTGTATGAAAACACCAAAAATAATCATAACGTATCGCATCATTTTTTTTTTTAGTTTAAGGTTTTTGGTACAATTTCACATAATCTACCTCCATGTATTTTGAACTGTTTAGGGCAGTCGAATTAACTGTTCCTCCTAAATTTCCACCAATTGCAGTATTAAGTATTAAATGAAATTCGGAGTCGAATGGCCAGGTACTCGCAATATTAGGGTTACTTCGTATGACTTTAAAAGTTTCTTCTCCATCGAAATACCAAATTATTTTGTTTTCATCCCATTCTATGCCATAAAGGTGGAATTCACCATCATCAGCGAAAGGAACTGATGATCCAATGTATTGGTGATTTTCAAAATTATCAGCAAAATGTAGTGTGTTTAAAATTTCATTCGGAGCGTTTCCTACATACTCCATTATATCAATTTCTCCGCTCATAGGCCAGCTTTGCGAAGGTTCTGATGGCAATAGCCAGAATGCATGCCACAATCCTTCTGTGTCTGCCATTCTAATTGAAGCTTCTACTTTTCCATACTTGAAATCAGCTTTTCCTTTTGTTCGCATTCTTGCTGACGTGTACTTATAGTTTTGGAATTCTTCTGCAACAGCCTTTATTAATAGTTTTCCATTGGATACCCTTGCATTTTCTTCTCGGTAGTATTGTTCTTCGTTGTTACCCCACTCCGATAGCCCATAGTTGGATCCATCTCCAATTTGAAATTCCCATTTATTTACATCTATTTGAGCACCATTAAAATTATCTTCCCAAGCCAAGACATATTCGGTTTCAACAGGATCACTCTGCTTACAATTAACAAATGCAAGGCAGAAGATAAAAATTAAAATGTAGTTTGTTGTTTTCAATAAAGGTTCTTTATTTTATTATTCTACTGGTTATTATCGTGTTGTTATTGAGTATTAATTTTGCGATATAGCTGCCTTTTGCATAATGACTCAAATCTACAAACGTTTTGTTTTTGTTTATAATTAACGACTCCATTAATTTTCCGTCTATTGATATTATTTCTATTGAGTTAACTATTCCGTCTTTTTTTAATTCAAATATTACCTGATTGTTATTTTGCACTGGGTTAGGGTAAATAGAAATTAAATCTTCAAATTTTTCTTGTACAGAGGTTGTAACGAACTCTTTTGAAAAAATAAAGTTGTCAAAGTAAATAGTGTCTTCTGTCTCAGTTGATGAAAAAAAAAAAAAAACAAACTTTTCAACCAATTTTGACGGAAAATTAATGG
>JAQXEE010000085.1 GCA_029251005.1 Flavobacteriales bacterium
AAATATAATAAGTTTAAAAAAAATTTACTTTATTTAAATAAAACACACAAAAATGGAAATATTTGGAATACCGCTAATTGATAGCAATGACTTCTTAAAATTAATTTTTAAATTTTCAATCAACTTACTTTTCTTATTTATTACGATAAGATTTATTTTTTACCGTAATAACCGTGACAAGGATTACTTGTTTACGTTCTTTATGTTTAACCTGATGACATTTTTCATCTGTGTGCTTCTGAGAAAAGTACCTATGGAAATGGGGTTTGCAATGGGGTTATTTGCGGTGTTTGGGATTTTAAGATATCGTACAGAAGCCTTACCTATTAAGGAAATGACTTATTTATTTATTGTTATTGGTTTAGCAATGATTAACGCTTTAACAAATAAGTCAATCAGTATGGTTGAACTACTATTTACTGATTTTGTAATTGTAGGTGTTACCTTGGGGATTGAATTAATTTGGTTTAATAATCACGAGAGAAGTAAAACAATTGTATACGAAAAAATCGAAATGATTAAGCCTATTCATAATGATGAGTTAATGGCTGATTTAAGAGAAAGAACAGGTTTAGATGTTTTTAAATTTACGATTGGAAACGTTGATTTCTTGAAAGATGTAGCTTCAATTAAAATATATTACAAAGAAAAAAAATAAAATGAGATTGCTTATTGCTTTATTCTTTGCTTTTGGCTTAGTTTCTTGTTCTTCTGATGGAGTTCCTGTTGAGGCACAAAACCTGGAGGTTATTAAACCTAAAAAAGAATTAAACTTCGGTAAATTACCACTTAAAAATCATTTGGGGCAGTTAACTGCTGTTATTGAAATTCCTGCTGGAACAAGTCATAAATACGAATACAATTATGATTCGAATGAATTTGAATGTGAAATTGTTGATGGTAAAGAACGGATTGTAAAGTTTTTACCTTACCCCGGAAACTACGGATTTCTTCCTGGGACTTTAATGGATAAAGAAAGAGGTGGAGATGGTGATGCTCTAGATGTTTTAGTTTTAGGAGAAGCTGTTAAGCAAGGGACGATTATTCCAATTAAAGCTATCGGAATTGTTCGGCTTTTAGATAGAGGTGAAGAAGATCACAAAATTGTTGCAGTGCCAATAAACGAAACTCAAAACACTTTAGGAATTAATGAATTCAGTGAAACTCCAAAAGCAGTATTGGATATTGTAAGTTTATGGTTTCAGTCTTACAAAGGACCAGGAAAAATGGAATTCCAAGGTTGGGATTCTGATTCCTTAACAAATATTGAAATTATGAAATGGGCTAAATAGCCCATTTTTTTGTGTATGGAAGCAATAAAATTAATTTGGGATATTAGAAGTTTAGATGCTCAAGTAGTAACCGATGGTTTAATCGCGAATCTTAAAAACTACATTAAAGAAAATCAGATTGAGAATTCAGAAGTTGGATTCGAAACAATTATGTCTCATTATCATGTTGTTTATCTTAAAACAACAAAGAATTACATGATAGAGCTAAGAGATAAATTCACACCCGATAGAGGTGAATATCTTTAAGGTTTTATTATTTAGAGTAATCTAAAGAATAATGTAACCCAATACTTTCCTTTCTGTTGGAAGCGAACTTAATAATTAGGTAAGCAATGTTGATTAAGTTACGCGTTTCACAAAGTTTTTGGGATGGTGTTGTTTTCTCGTATAACTCTTCAACTTCACGATACAAAATCTCTAACCTTTCAATAGCACGTTTAAGCCTTAAATCGCTTCGTACAATTCCAACGTAAGTACTCATAATCCCTTGAACTTCTCTTTGACTTTGCGTAATCAATACCATCTCCTCTGGAGCTTCAGTTCCTGATGCATCCCATTTTGGGACATTAACAGCAATAGTTTCTTCAGATATGCTTTTACTCGCTTTTAAGAAGGCTCTGTGTGAAAACACAATTGCCTCTAATAAAGAATTACTAGCCAATCTATTGGCGCCATGTAATCCCGTACAAGAGCATTCGCCAATTGCATATAAGCCTTTAATAGATGATTGACCATGTTCATCAACTAAAATACCACCACAAGTGTAATGCGCAGCTGGAACGACAGGAATAAAATCAAATGCAGGATCAATTCCAAGTGACTTACATTTAGTATAAATATTAGGAAAATGAGCTTTGAATTTTTTCATATTTAGATTAGTACAATCTAAATACATAAAGTCAACCCCATGAATTTTCATTTCAGCATCAATCGAACGCGCAACAATATCTCGCGGAGCAAGTGATCCACGTTCATCGTATTTGTTCATGAACTGGTTTCCATCTTGGTCTCTTAATACAGCTCCAAAACCTCTTACAGCTTCGGAAATTAAAAAAGAAGGAAACGATCCTGGATTGTGTAATGAAGTAGGATGGAATTGAACAAACTCCATATCTCTAACTTCCGCTTTAGCCCTGTAAGCCATTGCAATTCCGTCGCCGGTTGCAATTAATGGATTAGTGGTTACTTTGTAAGCTAATCCAGCTCCACCCGTTGCCATAATTACATTTTTAGCAAGTACGGTATTAATTTCTTTCGTTTTTTTATTGAGGACATAAGCCCCATAAGTTTCAACATCACAATCCTTTCTGGTTATTTTGATCCCTAAATGGTGTTGTGTAATAATGTCAATTGCAAAATGATGTTGTAATATTTGAATATTCGGGTGCTTTTGAATTGCACTAAACAAAGCTCTAATTATTTCTTTACCTGTAATGTCTTTGTGATGTAATATTCGGTTGTCTGAATGACCACCTTCTTTTGCTAAATCATACGCCCCAGAAGTAGTTTTATCAAATTGAGTTCCCCATTCTATGAGTTCATTAATTCGGTCTTTAGCTTCCTTAACTACAATTTCAACAATTGTTTTATTATTTAAACCAGCTCCAGCATCAAGCGTATCAGCGACATGTTTTTCAATACTATCCGGTTCATTCCAAACGCCAGCTATTCCACCTTGTGCATAAGATGTATTTGATTCTTTAGCATTGTCTTTAGTAATTATTCCAACGGTTCCTTTTTCCGCAGCTTTTAAAGCAAAGCTTAGTCCAGCTATTCCTCCACCAATTACTAAAAAATCGAATTGAGTATTCATTACTATAAAAATAAAGAATTTTAAACTTTTTGTTCCTAGAAAATAGGACAAAAAAAAGACCGTCTCAATGGACAGTCTTTTATAAATATTCTAATTCATTATTATTTTTTTGGTTCTTCAACTTCCCCTTTCGAATTTTCATCCTCCGTGTTGGTTGCATTTTTAAACTCTTTGACCCCTTTTCCAAGACCTTTCATTAATTCTGGAATCTTTCTTCCTCCAAAAAGAACTAAAACAACCACAAGAATAATCCATACTTGAGGCATTCCTATCATTCCTGCCAATACTGCGTTCATCATAATTGAAAATTTACAACTTAAAGTTACAAAAAAATATATTCTAAATCATTTTGAATTTATGAACGATATGATATTCAACACTAAGGAACATTTAAACCAATCCCACCTGATCTAAAAGAAAGGCATAGTCTAAGGCAACTTCTTTGTAGTATTCGTATCTACCCGATGCACCGTCGTGCCCAGTTTCCATATTTGTCTTTAAAAGCAAGTTATTATTATCGGTTTTTAATTCCCTTAATTTAGCAACCCATTTTGCAGGCTCCCAGTATTGTACTTGCGAATCATGCAAGCCTGTAGTGACTAATAATGCAGGGTAATCCTTCGCCTCAACTTGGTCATAAGGACTATAACTCAGAATGTACTTATAATATTCCTCATCATTTGGATTTCCCCATTCGTCGTACTCTCCAGTGGTTAACGGAATTGTATCATCCAGCATCGTTGTTACAACATCAACAAATGGAACGGCAGCAATCGCAGCTTTCCAAATTTGAGGTTTAAGGTTAACAATAGCGCCCATTAACAAACCACCAGCACTTCCTCCCATTGCACAAAGCTTTTCGGAATTGGTGTAGTTTTGTTCGATTAAAAACTCCCCACAAGAAATGAAATCGGTAAACGTGTTTATTTTATTCAACATTTTTCCATCCTCATACCAATGTCTTCCCAAGTCATCACCACCTCTAATATGTGCTATGGCAAACACAAAGCCACGATCTAATAAACTTAATCTCGCTGGACTAAAACTAGGGTCTACAACATGACCGTAACTTCCGTATCCATAAAGTAAGGTTGGGTTTTCTCCATTCAATTTAGTTCCGTTTTTATAAACGATACTCATCGGAATCATAGTTCCATCTTCAGCTTTTGCTTCAACTCTTTTCGTTGTATATTCCTTAGGGTTATGACCGCCAATTATAGCTTGAACCTTTTTTACAGCCTTTGTCTTCGATTCTAAGTTGTAATCAAATATCGTAGATGGTGTTTTTAAACTTGTAAATCCAAATCGAAATAAGTTCGTGTCGAAATCAACATTTGTACTCATATACGCCATGTAGCTTTCTTCCCCCATATCGATAAGATGCTCACTTTGGTTGATTTGATTCATCACTCTAAATTGAGTCAACCCACCTTTTCTTTCATCAACAACAAGGAAATTATTAAATATTTCAACCGATTCTAATAATACATCTTCACGATGAGCAATTACTTCCTTCCAATTATCCGAAGTCGTGTTTTCTTCATCACACTTCATTAATTTAAAATTCTTCGCACCATCAAGGTTCGTAACAACAAAGAAATTCCCACTCTTATGATCAATCGAATATTCATGATCTCTTTTACGAGGTTCAAATAATTGGAACTCACCATTCGGATCGTCTGTTTTTAAAATTCTAAACTCAGTTGAGACTGTGCTATAAGAACCAATTATTATATAATCTTTTGATTTAGATCTGTAAACACTCGAAATAAATGCATCTTCATCCTCACAAAAAATCTCAATATCTTCACTCACGTCAGTTCCTAAAATATGTTTAAAAACCTTATTACTTCTTAACGTTTGTTCATCTTTTTGTGTGTAAAAAATAGTCTTCCCATCTAAAGCCCAAGCAAAACCTCCAGAAGTATTCGGGATTTCATCCTCAAGAATTTCCCCCGTTTCTAAGTTTTCAAAGTAGATTGTATAGAGTCTTCTCGAAACAAAATCTACCGAATAAGCTAAAATTTTGTTGTTGCTACAAATGCCTAATTTTCCAATTCCGCAATAAGATTGATCTTGCGCTAATTCGTTTTGATCAATTAAAACTTCTTCTTTCGCTTCTAAACTTCCTTTTTTACGACCGAAAATTGGATATTCCTTTCCTTCTACATATCGTTGAGAATAATAATATCCGTCGGAGAAATAAGGAACAGACTGCTCATTTTTGTCTAATCTACCAACAATCTCTTCATACAATTCATTTTGTAGCTCTTTTGTATGCTTTAGTTTATCATCTGTGTAATTGTTTTCATCTTTCAGGTAATCAAGGACTTCCTGATTTTCACGGTCATTAAGCCAATAGTAATTATCTGTTCTTGTATGATTATGTATCGTTAATTCCTTTGCAATTTTCTTAGCCTTGGGTGTTTTCATAGTATTTTATTTTTAAGCGCCAAATGAGAGACCCTATTCTGCTAACTTATTAACAATATTTCGATATTCAATCCCTTTTAAAATGGGGTTTTCAAAATGTGATTGTGAATTTATTAACATAAAACTATTTTTATTCTAAATAGTGAGGAGCTATCTTGTTCGAGAGTAAATCAATAATATTTCTAATTAATTAGATGTTTATGGGAAGTTTATTTTCAAGAGATGAGTTAATGTATCAATTAACTGAGTTGAGAAACAAACGGGATTTGGTACAAAAAAACAGAGTAGCAATTCTTAAAAAGTATACAAGAAAAGCTACTCAAGAGAAAAAAGAAGTTGAGGCTAATCTTGAAATGAACGACCTTGAAATGAGAATTGAAAACATTGAGGGAAAATTAGACAGGTTGTTTTAAACCTCTTTCCAATATTTTTTGAAACACCTTTTTACCGAAACCTCAGGGTGTATCTCATTACCATTGATTAAAAAACTGCAAAATTCTTGAGCTAATAATGGGCCTAGGAATACGCCTTTAGACCCTAATCCATTAAAAATCAACAGGTTTTTATGTTTTGGATGTTCACCAATAACTGGCCTTCGGTCATGTGATGCAGGGCGAATTCCTGCTTTGTGATCAATTATTTCATAAGTGCAATCCGAAATTTTTTCGAATTTCTCTAAAATTTCAGCTTTCCCCTTTTCACTAGGTTCCCAACTTTTATCTTCCCAATCGTAGGTAGCTCCAACTTTGTAAACGTCGTTGCCAATTGGTAAAATAAAGATATTTTTCTTTCGAATCTTATCCACTTTTAAATCGGCAGACTTGATCGTTAATATATCTCCTTTCGTACCTTTAAAAGGTAGCCAGCTGAAGTAGGGATTGTTAGAAGTATACGTTCCTTCTGCAAAAAGTATTTTATCGGTTTTAATAGTTTTGTAGCTTACCGCTTCACCTGTGATAGAAATGTTATTGTAATCAAAGTTTTCATTTACCAATAATTCTAAGTTTGCAAAATACTTCCTTAGCAATGTCAGAAATTCAGGAAGATCTAATCTGCCTGTTTGTTTTACAATTCCAGCGTATCTTTCTTCCCCTTTTAAATTAATAATGTGTGGGTCACTATTAAGGAAATCTTTAGAAATATCAGTAAGAGCTTGAGTTTTCCAAAAATCAATTTCTTGTTCATTTGCTAAAACTTTCTCTACATCAATCATCTTTAATAATTGTGTGTCTAAAACAGTTTCAATCTCAGAATATACTTCCAGCATTTTATCAATCATCTCTTGGGCGCGCCAAGTAGGAATCATTTTTCGGAAAGTAATAGGGTTCCAAGTTCCAGCAGCAACACTTGAAGAAGCAGGCTGATTATTAGAGAAAATAACAAACGACTTGTTTCGTTTATTTAATTCCCAACCTAAAAGTAGTCCGGCCAAACCGCCGCCAACAATAATGTAATCGTAACTAGATTTCAAACTCATATGTTAACAAATTTACAAACTAGACTTCTATTCATCTAATTATAATTAGTTCTTTGGTATTACAATTGTTTTTACCAAAATCTGTTATGAAAAAAATAATCTTATTTCTACCCATTTTAATACTAGGAATTTCCGCTACAACTTCCAATTATTTAAAAACTTGGCTATCGGATGAAATGCTCCAGCCAGCAACAGTAGGTTTAGCAGTTTATGATTTAGATAGCAATGAATATGTCTTGCAACACAATAGTCAAAAGGTTCTACCGGCAGCATCTGTTCAAAAGTTAATTACAACAACAATAGCATTAAAAACATTAGGTCCCGGTCATCAATTTGAAACGATTTTAGCACACACAGGTGATATAAAAGACGGTATTTTACGAGGAGATATTTACATCTTCCCGAATTTTAATCCAACTCTAGCAAATAAACGATTCGGTAAAAATATTTCTGAAATAACAGGAGCAATAAAAGGCTGGTTGTCTAAAAATAACGTGAAAGTTATTGCTGGGATTAAAGTAATTGATCCAACAATGAAGTCGGAAACTTTGCCGAGAACTTGGATTTGGGAAGATATCGGAAATTATTATGGCGCCAATCCATGTGGAACTGTTTTAAATGAAAATATATTAGAATTTTATTTTGAAAGCGGTGCCGCTGGTGAACCTACAAAAATCGTAAAAACGATTCCTGATTTACCTTTATTAAGAGTAACAAATAGAGTACTATCTTCGGAAAACAATAGAGATTTAGCTTACGCATTTGGGGGGCCTTATGAACGAGGTTTAGTAGTTGAAGGAACAATTCCTGCTAATCGTAAAAACTTCAAAGTAAAGGCTGCATTACAAAATCCACAAAAGGCTTTGGCGTATTTGGTTTATGAAGAATTGAATAATTCACCGTTTCTTACTATTAAAGGAAAGTACGGAACACTCGAAAAAAACAAGCGACCATACAAGCAATTTGGAGTTGTAAAAAGCGCATCAGTAAACGATATTGTTAAAAAAACAAATCATAAAAGCATTAATATTTTAGCTGAAAATTTACTGCAAAATAGTCATATGCATTCTGGATCTCAAAAGACAATGGGAATATGGGCTAAAGATTATTTAGCAAATAACTTGAATATTAATGTAGCTGGCATGCAATTAAAAGATGGAAGTGGGCTTTCACGATTTAATGCAATTTCGTCAAAGCAATTAGTTGAGTTATTGATTGTGATGAAAGACAATAAAGCTTTTCAAAACTCATTACCAACAGCTGGTAAGTCAGGAACTGTAAAGTCGTTTTTGAAAAATAGTAGTTTAAATGTAAGATGTAAAAGTGGATCAATGCAAGGAGTGATAAGTTATGCAGGTTATGTTAAGACAAAATTAGGAAGGAAATTAGCTTTTTCTATTATAATTAATAATGCAGATGCAAAAGGATCTAAAGTTAAAAAGAAGATTGAGGAGTTATTAAATCAAGTTGGAGGTTTATAGTTAATTTAGATTTTAAATGTGAGATTACTTGAGTACGCGTTTTTTTCATATTTCATCCAAAGTTCAGAAGTCTAATTGACTAACCTGTCTGAAAAGAACATCACGGGCGAGAAGTCGGGAATTTGCGTCCAAACCAAAAGTTATTATTTCAGGGAGGTTTGTTTTTTCCTACCCGAATGCGTTGTTAAAAAAGAAACTTCTCCATTAAAGCATTTACAAAAACCTCACCCTTAACCTCCTTCCTTTCCATTTTTAAAATAGAATACCCCTTACTTAAAAAGAAAGGTTGAGCAGTAATACTCACACTAGCAAATACTTTTGAATTTCCTTGAAGCCTGGCTTCTTTTTCAACTTTCTCTTGTAAAAGAGAAGCAACACCAGTTCGCTGATGGCCATGATGAACATATAAAAAGTCAAATAATCCATTAGTTGTTAGGGAGCCAAATCCTACAATTTGGGTCTCAATTTCTACCACCCAAAATTTTTGAATAACAATTATTTTTTTCCATTCATCTGCATCGTTAAAAGAAGACCAAACTTTAATTTGATTATTAGTGTAATCTTTCGCATTTACAATCTGAATTGTATTAAGATTTAAAGTTTTAATTGATTCAACATCAATTAAAGCAGCACGTCTTATAAGCATATGTGAAAATTGTCGAACTAAGATATAAGATTGCGTAAAAAAATGGAGGAGTAAAATAAATTATACCTAATTAATGATTGTAGATGATACAATCAAATAATTACCGACGATTACACGAATAAAAAGTTTATTTTTGCGAACTAACATTACATAACTTTGGTTAAATGAGTGATCCTATAAAGCATGAGTGTGGAGTTGTAATGATTCGCCTTAGAAAACCGCTAGAGTATTACCAAAAGAAATATGGTACAGCATTGTATGGTTTAAATAAACTGTACCTTCTCATGGAAAAACAACACAACCGTGGTCAGGATGGAGCTGGAGTTGCAACCATTAAACTTGATGTAGAGCCTGGACACAGATATATTTCTCGTCACAGAAGTAATAGTTCAAAGCCAATTAAAGATATTTTTGATAAGATTAATGGGAAATTTCAAGAGATTGCAGATACACAACCTGAGAAATTAAGAGATCCTGAATGGTTAAAAGCGAATGTTAGTTTTGTAGGTGAGTTACTTTTAGGTCATTTAAGATACGGTACTTTCGGGGGAAATAACATCGAATATTGTCACCCATTTCTACGTCAGAATAACTGGAAGACAAGAAACCTTGTTTTGGCAGGGAACTTTAATTTGACAAATGTTGATGAATTGTTTGGCCTGCTACTAAACCTTGGTCAACACCCAAAAGAAAAATCGGATACAGTTACAGTTCTTGAAAAAATAGGTCATTTTATCGATGTTGAAAATCAAGAATTATTCGCGAAATTCAAAAAAGAAGATCGTCCAAATAAAGAAATATCTGGATTAATTGGAGATAAAATGAATATCCCTCGTATGTTAAAACGTGCATCAAAGGAATTTGATGGAGGGTATGTAATGTGTGGACTAATTGGGCATGGAGATGCTTTCGTATTAAGAGATCCAGCAGGAATTCGTCCTTGTCATTATTACATCGATGATGAAATCGTTGTAGTAGCAAGTGAACGCCCAGCTATTCAAACTGCGATGAATGTTACTTTGGAAAAAGTAAAAACATTAGATCCCGGAACAGCTTTAGTAATTAAGAAAAACGGAGATATTTCGTTTGACAAGATTAATCCGCCATTACCAAGAAAAGAATGTTCGTTTGAACGTATTTACTTTTCAAGAGGAAGTGATGCGGATATTTATAAAGAGCGTAAAAAACTAGGTAAGTATCTTGTCCCAAAAGTCTTAGAATCCGTTGGGCAAGATTTTAAAAATACGGTTTTCTCTTATATTCCAAATACTGCAGAATCATCTTATTATGGTATGGTGGCAGGATTGAATCAAGAGTTAACGAAGCAACAAACAAAAAAAATTCTGGATTTAGGAGAAGCTGTTTCAGAAGAAAAATTGAAGGAGATTTTCTCAATTAATTGTAGAGCTGAAATGGTACCCATTAAGGATGCTAAATTAAGAACCTTCATTTCTCAAGATTCAGGAAGAGATGACCTAGTTGCTCACGTTTACGATTCAGTTTATGGAGTTGTAAAAAGAGGAGAAGATAATTTGGTGTTAATTGATGATTCGATTGTAAGAGGTACTACTTTAAAGAAAAGTATTCTTAGAATTATGGATCGTTTAGGCCCTAAAAAAATTGTAATTGTTTCATCTGCACCTCAGATAAGATTCCCTGATTGTTATGGGATTGATATGGCTAAATTAGGAGACTTTATTGCTTTTGCTGCAGCAATTACTTTGTTAAAAGAAAGTAATCGTCATCATATAATTACCGAAGTTTATGACGAGTGTATCAAACAATTAGGTTTACCAAAAGAGGAAGTAGTAAATCACGTTAAGAAAATTTATGATCCATTCACGGATGAGCAGGTTTCTGCAAAAATTTCGGAAATGTTAAGACCTACTGATTTGAATGCTGAAGTGGAAATAATTTACAATTCGGTAGACAATTTGCATAAAGCATGTCCTGAGCATTTAGGAGATTGGTATTTTACAGGAGATTACCCAACACCTGGAGGGAATGCTGTTGTTAATCAAGCATTCATAAACTATGTTGAAGGTAGAAACGTTAGAGCATATTAAGACTAATCATGAATTAAATATTAAATCCCAACAGCCTTGCTGTTGGGATTTTTCTGTTTTTCAATCGAATATTTCTGTACGCATGTCATTTCTCTAATATTTCCCTATTTTTATAAAAAGTCGTCAAGTATGTCATTCGAAAATTTATTAGTGAATTATAAGGACAAAATAGCTGTTCTTACAGTGAATCGTCCCGAAAATTTGAATGCGTTAAACAAGCAAACAATTGCAGAATTAAGAGCTTGTTTTTTGGATTTAGAAGCTAATAAAAATGTTCGTTGTATTGTAATCATAGGTGCAGGAGATAAAGCATTTATTGCTGGAGCAGACATTAAAGAGTTTGTAACTTTTTCGGAGGAAGAAGGAAAAGAATTGGCTCGTGAAGGACAAGAAAAATTGTTTAATACTATTGAAAACTTATCCACTCCTGTAATTGCAGCAATTAACGGTTATGCTTTAGGAGGAGGGTTAGAATTGGCAATGGCCTGTCACATTAGAATGGTAAGTGATCGATCTCAATTGGGATTGCCGGAAGTAACTTTAGGTTTAATTCCAGGTTATGGAGGAACCCAAAGATTGGCACAGTTAGTAGGGAAAGGTAGGGCAATGGAAATGATTACATCTGCCAATTTTATTGATGGCAAACAAGCTTACGTTTACGGATTAGCAAATAGTGTAGTTTCTGCTTCCACTTTATTAATGGAATCTTTAAAACTGGCTATAAAAATAGCGGGAAATTCTCCTTCAGCAGTCGCTGCTGGAATAAAAGCAGTAAATGCAGGTTACAAGGAAGGTGAAAATGGATACGAAGTAGAAATGGATGAATTTGGCAAATGTTTCGGAACCGAGGATTTTAAAGAAGGGACTGATGCATTTTTAACAAAAAGAAAACCAAGCTTTAACTAATAAATAATCGTTTAGAACTTTAGTGGGTAATCCAATAAAAAAATTAGCAGGTCAGACAGCCATTTATGGTTTGAGCAGTATTGTTGGTAGACTAGCCAACTATTTACTTCTAACTCCACTATATACTAACGCAAGTGTTTTTACAACTGAACAGTTTGGTGTCGTAACTAACACATATGCTTGGGTAGCCGTTTCAATAATTTTTTTCACTTATGGAATGGAAACAGGCTATTTTAGATTTGCCAGTAAATTACAGGATGTAAAGGAAAAAGTTTTTTCAACTTCTTTAATTTCGGTTTTTTTCACCGCCTTTATTTTTGTTTTTTTAATTCTGATCTATTCTACTGAAATTGCATCGGCTATTGGATATCCCAATCATTCAGAATATATAGAGTATTTAGCAATAATAATTGGTTTAGATGCCGCAGTTTCCATTCCTTTTGCTAGGCTAAGACTGGAAGAAAAACCAATAAGATTTGCATTTATTAGATTGTTTAGTTTGGGAATTAATGTAGGACTAAACTTCTTTTTTTATGTTATTTGTCCTTGGTATATCGAGCATTATAATTACGAATCTATAAATTCAATTGTATACTTATTTTATGACCCATCAGTAGGAGTTGGATATGTTTTTATATCTAATTTGATAGCAAGTTTTATTACTTTTTCTTTGTTAAGTCCACAGATATTAAACCACAGTTGGAAGTTTGATTTTTCTTTATGGAAGCAATTGCTAAAATATTGTTGGCCACTTCTTATTGTTGGTTTAGCAGGTGCTTTAAATCAGCATTTCGATAAGCTTATTATAAAGTATCTGGTTCCCGATAATTTAGGAGATACTGAAACAGGTATTTATGGAGCAATTTACAAGCTTAGTATTTTTATTACATTATTTATTCAGGCTTTTCAATACGCGGCAGAACCTTTCTTTTTTAATCAGGCAAAAGAAAAAGATTCTAAGAAAACATATGCGAAGGTGCTTAAGTATTTCACAATTTTAACTTCAACAGTGTTTTTGGGGATTTTACTTTTTATTGATGTTGTAAAACACTTCATAAGAAGTGACGAATATTTTCAGGGGTTATATGTGCTTCCATGGTTATTGATGAGTGCTGTTTTTTACGGGATTTATTATAACCTTTCTTTTTGGTATAAATTATCAGGGAAGACTTATTTTGGAGCAATTATAAGTGGGATTGGAAGTATATTAACTATAGTTGGTAACATTTTATTAGTGCCTTATTTTGAAAATTTAAATCCTGGTAATGGTTACTTTGGAGCGGCCATTACTACTTTCTCTTGTTTCTTAATTATGTCAATTTTATCTTATGTTATAGGGCAAAAGCATTATTTTGTAAATTATGAAATAAAAAGAATTTTGGGTTATATTATTTTGGCTGTTTTACTCTTTTTAACATCTGATTTCTTAATAAGTGACTTGTCTATACCTGTTAAATTATCGATTAATACGCTTATTTTGGCAGGATATTTAGGAATAGCTTTTAAGTTGGAGCGACAACAAAAAATAAATCAATGACATCAATTCAAGTAATAAATAAATCAAAGCATGATTTACCCCAGTATGAAACTGGACAGTCAGCAGGGATGGACATTAGAGCTAATATTAGCGCACCTTTAGTGTTAAAACCTCTTGATAGAGAGCTAGTTAAGACTGGCTTGTATATTGCGCTACAACCAGGTTATGAGGCGCAAGTTAGACCAAGAAGTGGTTTGGCATATAAGAAAGGGATAACTGTTTTAAATGCACCAGGAACAATTGATGCAGATTACCGTGGGGAAATTGGAGTTATATTGGTAAATTTGTCAAACGAAGACTTTATCGTTGAAGATGGTGAAAGAATCGCCCAACTTGTAATTGCAGAATACCAACAAACTAATTGGGAGCAAGTTGAAGAATTAAGTGAGACAAGAAGAGGTGCTGGAGGGTTTGGCAGTACAGGAGTTAAATAATTAAGATTACTAAAAAAAAGCAAAGATGAAGATTATTGTACCAATGGCAGGAATGGGTAAACGTATGAGACCACATACTTTAAAAGTACCTAAGCCATTAATTCCGGTTGCTGGAAAACCTATTGTTAGACGTTTAGTTGAAGACATTGCGGCTGTTTGTGAAGAGAAGATTGATGAAATAGCTTTTATCATAGGACCTACTTTTGGTGAAGAAGTTGAAACAATGCTCAAAGGTGTTGCTGAAAGTTTAGGCGCTAAAGGAACTATTTGTTATCAGCACGAAGCATTAGGAACTGCTCATGCTATTATGTGTGCGGAAGCTGCTTTAGATGGTAAAACAATTATTGCATTTGCGGATACATTATTTAGAGCTGACTTTAAGCTAGACGATGATGCTGATGGAATTATTTGGGTTCAACAAATTGAAGATCCAAGTGCATTTGGAGTAATTAAATTGGATGAAAACAATATAATTACCGATTTTGTTGAGAAACCAGTAGATTTTGTAAGTGATTTAGCAATTATTGGAATTTACTATGTAAAGGACGGGAATGCTTTAAAAACTGAACTTAAATACTTAATTGACAACAACATTCTTGATAAAGGGGAATACCAATTAACGAATGCATTAGAAGCCTTAAAGAAGAAAGGGACTAAGTTTGTTCCTGGTCAAGTAAATGAGTGGTTAGACTGTGGAAATTATAAAGCTACAGTTTACACTAATCAACGTGTTTTAGAATTTGTTAAAAACGAAAAGATAGTTGCTGATTCAGTTAATACTGTAAATTCAGTAATAATCGAACCTTGTATGATTGGTGAAGGAGTTGTGATTGAAAATTCAGTTGTTGGTCCTCATGTGACCTTAAGTGCTGGTTGTGTAGTTACTAATTCTATTCTTAAAAATTCAATTGTGTATGAAAATACAACAATTGAGAATGAAGTTATTGCTAATTCAATGATTGGAACAGAGGTCACTCTAAAAGGTCAGGAAAGAGAAATTAGTATTGGTGGCTTCAGTAGCGAATTATAATTTGAAGAAACTAATTGTTTTAATACTATTAACGGGTGTACTCTTCTCCTGCAAAACAGGAGGAGCTGGACGCTCGTTTTTTTCTGCTTCAAATTCAGAGAAGAAAATTGCCAATGACTTAAAATTTATTGATGCAATCGCAGAGAAGAACTCTGGAAACTACGAGAAATCAATTGTCTTATTCGAAGAGATTTTAAAGTCGAATGATAATTCCGCTCCAGCTCATTTTGAGTTGTCAAAATTGTACTGGCAAAAAAGGAATAACGACAAAGCAATTCAGCGCATAAATTCCGCTGTTGATTTAAATCCTAAAAATAAATGGTTTATCAATTATAAAATTGAGCTTACTAAAAAGTTAGCTCTTTACGATGATTGTGAAAAAACATATAAGCAAAGAAAGAAATTATTCCCTTCTTCTACAGCTTATGAAATTGAATTTTCTGAATTCTACATTAATCGAAAAAAGTATTCAGAAGCACTTAAATTATATGATGGTCTTGAGAGTAGAATTGGAATCTCTCATGAGATAAACATCAATAAGTTTCTCATTTATAAAGGTCTTGATGAGTATGGAAAATGCGAAGAAGAGATTAAAAAATTAATTCAAACATTTCCTGCAAAAACGAGCTATTATATTCAGTATGCTGACTTTAAATTAGAGCATGGAGAAAGTGATAAAGCATTCGATATTTATAACCAAGCATTACAAGTAGTACCAAACAACCCATCAATTTATAATGAAATGGCGAGGTATTATTTCAGTAATCATGAAGAAGAAAAAGCATTTGATTTATACGTGAAAATATTAGCCGACCCTTCATATAAAGCAAGTTATAAAATTGATATTTTAAGAAAATTCTCAAGATTGGCTAAAGTGGAAAATAGAATTCATGCTCAAACAAAAAAGTTCATGGAAATAGCTTCCAAAGCACATCCTTATAATCCTCAACTCAACAATACTTTTGCTGATTTTTTGTATGAAGAAAATAGTTTTAAAATGTCTGCAACATATTATAAAGTAGTCGTTGATTTAATACCTAATAATTATAGAGCTTGGCAGCAATTAGTTTTGTGTTATTACAATTCGGATGATTATGAAAATATGATTCAAAGCTCTGAAGATGCTTTAGAGTTATTTCCAACATTACCACAAATGTACTTTTACAATGGTATGGGGCTAATGCAGAAAAAGAAATATGAAAAATCTATCGAGGTATTAGAGGAGGGAAACGATTTAGTGTTAAGTTCAGATAAAGGATTGAAAGCTCAGTTCTTAAGTTCACTTGGAGATGCTTATCACGCATTAAAGAAGCATATTCGATCAGATGAATACTTTGATTTAAGTTTAGAAGTCGAACCTAAAAATTATTACGTTTTAAATAACTATGCTTACTATTTATCGGAAAGAAATACTTCTTTAGAAAAAGCAAAGAAGATGAGTAGATTATCGAACTCGTTAAAACCAGAAGAAGCTTCTTTTCAAGATACTTACGGTTGGATTTTGTACCAACTTGGAGAATTTGATGATGCGTTAAATTGGTTGAAAAAATCGGAAATTAATGGAGGGAATAATAGTGGTGTAATTAATGAACATCTTGGAGATGTATATCAAAAATTAGGCAATTCAAAAATGGCTCAAACTTATTGGGAAAAGGCTTTTGAGATTGGAGATGCATCTGATGAGTTAAAAATTAAATTGAATAAGTAATCATGTGGAAATGGTTGTTCATATTATCCATTGCGCTTATAGGGTGTAAAGCACGACAAAAAATAATTTCGGACACAGAGCTTTATCCTGATTGTAAGTATGCTGGCTATGACAAAAAAGATATTCTTAGAAATTCAGATTCAACCGAAATTGACTTCACTTGGTTAAAAATAAAAGCGAAAGTAGACGCTGAATTTAATGATCAATCTTTAGACTTTCAGGTCCAACTTAGAATTAGAAAAGACAGTTTAGTTTATGCAAAAATTTCTAAATCTGGTTTTACCGGTTTGAAACTACTGGCAACAAATGATACTATTATTTTAGTAGATAAACTTAATAAGCAATATTTTTCTGGAGATTATAATTCTCTTGAGAAAATACTTGGAATTAGTGTTCCTTTTGAGGTTTTACAAAACTTATTGTTGGGGACTTCAACATTTTTATACAAAGAGGAAGGATTTAAAAAAATTGTCGAACCATTGATCTCATATTCTAGTAAACGATTTGATTCGGACTTGTTTGTAGATACTTTAGTGCATCAAGTGCAATCTTTCACTTGCGATAGTTTACGCTTGTCAACAGTAGGGGTTTTAGATGGAAGAACAAAAAAAGAAGTCTGGATTTCATACAGTGATTTTGGGGATATCAACGGGTACTTATTGAATAAAAAAATAGAATTGAAAGGAATTGAAGGAGATAAACAGCTTATTTTGGCGGATATAGAAATTAAGCGTGTAAAAGCATTTCCAAAACTAGATGCTCCAATAGAGATACAAGATGATTTTAAACCATTGGAAATTAAGTAGACTTTTCTTTTTAGGATTTTTCCTTTTAAGTATTCAGGGATTTCCTCAATCTAAAAATCAATTAAAACAAAAACGATCTCGAATTCAAAAAGAACTTCGTAAACTAAACGGTTTACTAGGAGAAACCCGCACCAATAAAAGAAAATCTGAAATTCAGTTACTTATCTTAAGTAAGAAAATCGGCGCAAGGGAAGAGCTTATATCAGCTATTGGAAATGAAGTAGTTTATATTAATCGAAGTATTGAAAAACAAGAAATTTTAATTGATACCTTAAAAAGTAATTTAATCCAGCTAAGGGTTCAATATGCAAAAATGGTTCAATTTGCCTATAAGAATAGAAACTCTACCAATAAATTAATTTTTATCTTTTCTTCTGAAGATTTTAATCAAGCTTATAAACGATTAAAATATATTCATGAAATCGGAGAGTATCGCGAATATCAGGCTGAACAAATCGCTTTAACTCAACTGAAAATTGAAGAAAAAATACTCGAGCTTAAAGAAAAAAAGACAAGAAAGTTAAACCTAAAAGAAAATAAAAAGGATGAATTTCAAAAGCTCCAATCTGAACAAGGAGAGCGCAACGGCATTTATGATGAACTAAAAAAAGACGAAAAGAAACTTCGTTCTAATATTACTAAAAAACGAAACGAATCTAGGAGGTTACAAATACAAATCAAGAAAATTATCGAACGTGAAATTGCTGAGGCAAAAAAACGTGCCGAGGCCTCAAATAAAGGACATAATTTAACTCCAAGAGCACAAAAACTTTCAAAAGATTTTACTAATAATAAAGGAAAACTCCCATGGCCTGTATCACGAGGAACTATAAGTGGAAAGTTTGGAAATCAGAAACATGCTTTTTTAGAACATGTAACGACGATTAATAATGGAATAGATATTCTTACAAATAAAGGGACTAAAGCGAGAGTTGTCTTTGAAGGAATGGTTGTTGCTGTTATTGCTTTACCTGGAGATAAAAAAGCAATTTTGGTTCAGCATGGTAACTTTTATACAATGTATTCTAATTTAGATAAGGTTTTTGTGAAGAAAGGCGATAAATTGGAAACACAAGAAGATATCGGTACTATTATTACAGATGAAAATGGAAAGACTGAAGTTCATTTTGAACTTTGGGAAGGCAATCAAAAGCAAAATCCAAGCTTTTGGATTACTATTAAATAAGTATTATTCGCATCAGGATAATTTTAATTATTTCACGGAAATAATGGATTTGATTCCCGGTTGCTGGTAAATATTTTTCACCTCAAAAATACTTTCTTTCAAATTTTCATACACTTATTCAAACAATGTCATAAAAAAGTGCTCCTCAAGGAGCACTTTACGATAAAAAAAGCTATTTGAATTTATAAGTTTTCAATTCGTTTAACTAGGGCATCAATATCGTCTAATTCAATAATATTGGCAACGTTGAAATTCATGTCTTTAGATGCGGTAATTGTTTCTAATCCAAACATTATTTTACCATCTTGTTTATAATACAAAACAACTTGAATTGGCATTCCAGTTGGAAGACGATCTATATTAAACTCTTCATCCTTTAAAGACCAACTTGATAATACACCATTTAAATCGGGAAAAACAAACTGCACTTTCGCTGTTTTAGGAATTCCAATTGCATTAATCTTACAATCATATGAAGCGCCATATTTAGATATTAATTGATCAATATTACACCAGTTAAGCGTATTGAAATTTAATGAGATAACATTAGGATTAAGGTTAAATGAGAATGTAGAATCCAGTAAAATTTCGCACCCAATATTATAAACGTCTTCTCCAAAATCATAGTTTGTATATGCAGTTGTTTCTTGATCTCTTAATCCATACTTAGTAACCCAATCAATTGTTGTATAATAAGCCCATTCATCATTTTCGGAATTAAAAGCTATGTGAATTTCTCCTTCGCTTTCGATTGTTGACCAAATTACATAATCAAAAGGACCATCTTTATTTAATTCTTTTTTTATGTTGGGTTCCAACAAAGACTTCATTTCTTGGATTATCTTCCAAATTTCTTGTGGACCTGTTTCATTGATTGTTAAAGATAAATCGAATAAGAGGTTGCTGAATATATCGCAAGAATTATTCCCTGCATATTCTGTAGCTGTCCAAGTTCCATTTTGTCCTAAAGTAGTTACTTCACTTTCCTCTTTTTCAATCCAATTCCACCCTTGAATATTTGAATTAATGGTTGAGTTTGGGTTTTGGATACTGAACGAAACACCATCTGCAAGTTTTAATATATTATTGTTTTGTTTGACTTCAACTAAAAATTCACCTTGGGATTCTAATGGACCTTGATCTGAATTTGTAGGCATATTCGATAGAATCATTTCAGCTTTAGTAGTGATCTCGATAATACTCACTTCAACATTTCCAGTAATTGAATTACCGTTTTTATCAACAAAGGCATTTTTAGGGAAGGTTATTAAATTTCCTTTGTCAGTTGTTATAGAAATGACTTCGCTTGCATTAACAACGCTATATTTAGGTTGAGGAGCAAACTGAAGTAACTCCTCTTGGAGTGTTTCAATTTTATTAAGGTTTGTGTAAATTGGAGTTGGTTTTTTACACGATTGTAAAAACATAAACCCTACGATAGCTGTCAGAATAATTTTTTTCATTTTACTTGTTGTTATTGTGTTTGTATAATAAACAAGTGTTTAAAAGATACAAGGTGATGTTTAGAATTTAAGAAAACGATAACGGTAAATAACAAAAACCCACTGATAATCAGTGGGTTTTTGTTATTTATTTTTAAAAAAATAAGTTGAGACTATAAGCTTACAGATTCAACTTCCTTTACCTCTGGGAACATTCTTGTAAGTAATCCTTGGATACCTTGTTTTAAAGTTACTGTGGATGATGGACAACCAGAGCAAGCACCTCTTAAGGCAACATGTACGACTCCTTCTTTAAACTCAACAAAATCAATTGATCCACCATCACTTTCAACAGCAGGACGAATATATTCATTTAAGGCATCAATTATCTTCTCATCCAATTCACCTGTAGAGACGTTAAACTTGACCTCTTCTCCTTTTTTATCGGCTAATTGGTCAGATTTAATAGCGTGCGGTTGCAGGGCGTCTTTTTTTATAATCTCTTTGTCATTTTTTAAATAATCAGAAATGAAATTACGTGTTTCCATAACAACCATATCCCAATCAATTTTATCGTTTTTTGTTACTGAAACGTAATTGCTAGAAATAAAAACGTTCTCTACAAAAGGGAAGTTTAAAACGGCTTCAGCTAAGGGAGAATTAGTTGCATCATCACTGCTTGAGTAGTCTAAAGGGGCACCCGGGTTAAGAACTTTATTTGCAACAAATTTCATAACGTCAGGATTGGGAGTCATTTCCGCATATACTGTTATTGGTACTTGACGAGCAGCCATAATTCTTAATTTTTTACAAAGTTAATAAAGCTAGTCTTTTAGACCAATTTTAATCATTGAATTTAACGATATGGTCTTCATTGATTTTAGGTACAAAAAAGACTCCTAAAAAAGCGGCTTTAAATTTAAAGAAATAATAAATCTTACAAGTCGACTTTTCCGTTTGATAAATTGTAAAAAGCACTCACAATTTCAACACCTTCATTTTTTACAGCATCGCTAATAATTGATGATCTTGTTATTAAATTTTTAGCTGAAAACTGAGCATTTACTTTAACAACTTCGTTTATATCAGTTGATCCTGATTGCGAAATAGCGGGTTTAATTTCAGCCAATAAGTGATCTAGGCTTTCACTTCCGCCACCATTTGCCAAGGCAGCCCCAACCGCGCCACAGCTTTCATGCCCCATTACAACAATTAATTTTGTTCCTAGATGTGCAATTGCGTACTCGATAGAAGCAACTGTTGATTTATTAGCAATGTTACCTGCAACTCTAATTACAAATAACTCACCTAAGCCTGTATCAAATGCTAACTCAGGAACAACACGAGAATCTGCACAACTTAAAATGATTGCCCATGGAGCTTGTCCTTCTGTTAAACTTTGAATTCTTGCGGAGTCTTGATTGCTTCTTTCAACTTTTCCTTCTACAAACCGGATATTTCCAGCCTTTAAATTTTGTATTGCATCTTTAGCTTGCATAATGAGCGTTTAAATTACGTAACGATAATATTAAGATAAAAGTTTAGGAAAGTATAAATAAAATGTTGCTAGTTAGATTTGTTAAATGAGCATATAAAAAATACTGAGAGATTTACCTCAGCTTTTTTATGGTAATTCAAATAAAATTATAATTTGTAAGATAATCCTAAAGTGATAATTTCTTTAAATTGAGTTCTTGGTCCGTTAACTTCATTAATTCCGTCTCCGTCATCATCTCTCGTAATTTTAGCATCGTCATCATAAATAAGGTTCGTGTTAATACTAACAGTAATTAACTTATTGACTTTCATTAAGATCATTAAATCCCAGTTAATATCAATGTTTTGGGGATTTTTCAAATAATTAGAGAATAAGCCTAAAGTAGTTGTTAATTTAACATTCTCCATGATGTTTTTTTGGTAATTAGCACGTATATACCCTCCAATTTCATGTCTAACATGTTTTCCTTCACCAACACCAAAAGCACCTGCATCGGCTAGTTTTTCGTCTAAAACAAAAGTTGACTTAGATGTAATAGGAGAGAGAAATAAACCTAAAACATCTTTATGTTTGTAGTTCATTCCTCCGGCACCTAATAAATAACCAGGTGCCATAAATGAAGATATTGAAACGGAATCGTTTGGATAGTTATATCCGTTAGCAAATTGGGTTTTAAAGTTTAAAAGTCCTGCATAATACCATTTTTCGGTCGCTTTTAGTCCGTACTTGGATGTTAACTCTATATTATCATCTGTTTTCTGAAGATCCGCCTTATCTTGTTTAAGTAAACCATACCCCAAATTCAATGTGTTTTCCCAAGATGATTTTTTTCCTGTAAAGTTTAAGTGAAAGTTTGTTATTCCATTTACAGAAATAGAATTGTTACCTCCTGCAGCCCAGTTTGATAAAGTTACTTGACTAAATCCAAGGTTAAATAATGCTCCTTTATCCCAAGATTTTACAGTATCCGTTTTCGACTCTATTTTTAAGTTTTTCTCAGCATCTGTAACTTGCGAAAAAGTAGAAATTGTGCATGTTAAAGCTATTGCTATTAGTAAATATTTCATCTTAAAAAGTCTTTGCATTAATTATTTTGAACGTGAACATCCATTTGAGGGTAAGGGATACTTAATCCTTCTTTATCAAATGTCTTGTATACATTTTCATTCATTGCGAAGTAAACACCCCAGTAATCTGAAGCATCAACCCAAACTCTAACGGCAATATTAACCGAACTATCACCTAATTCACTAACTGCAATAAAGGGCTCAGGATCTTGTTTAATTCTTGAATCAATTTTAATAAGGGTACTTAAAACTTCTTTTGCTTTATCAATATCATCACCATACCCAATTCCAAAAGTCCAATCTACTCTTCGAGTTGCTTCCTTTGAAAAGTTTACCATCGAACCAGTTGAAAGTTCGCCATTTGGAATAATAATATGCTTGTTGTCTGGTGTTTTTAAAATAGTATTGAAAATTTGAATTTCAAATACACTTCCAGTATGCCCCTGAGCAGTAATTACATGACCAACTTCAAATGGTTTGAAAATAAGAATCATAATTCCACCAGCAAAGTTTTGTAAAGTCCCACTTAATGCTAGTCCAATAGCTAAACCCGCTGCACCTAATATAGCAACGAAAGAGGTCATTTCAACACCTAGCATACTTAATACACTAATAACCAAAAGTGCTTTTAGAGAAATGTCCAACATGCTTCTTAAAAATGGTTGAAGAGAATCGTCAACATTTTTTGAATGCATTACTTTTGCAACAGCCGCAACGAATTTTTTAATTATCCATAGTCCGATGATTAAGGCAAGAATAGCTCCAGTAAGCCGGTAGCCAAAGTCGAGGGCATAAGTTTTAATCAGATTGATTATTTGTTCCATTTTTGCTAAATTTAATTTGGCAAAAATAGGTATATAAATTTGGTTAGAGAATCTTTTATCAGATGAAGAGTAAAAGACAAAACTTATTGACTAATAAATAAATGTCAAATGGGTTAGGAGGGGATTGAGATATAAGAATCCCTTTTAAAAATCCGATTGGACCTTTAAAAGGGATAATTGAATGTTATTTTTTTACTAAAACAATTTTACCAGTTTCTTGGTCACCATCTTCATTAAACAAAATAATTAGATTTGCTTCTTCATTTTTGACATGTAACGAAAATTGAGATCCTTTTCCTAATTCAACATCAAGCTTACCATCTTTAACAGTGTAAGTCCCTTTTCTGTTTCCAACAACAGGCCCTTTCATATTTACGTTACCTTCTTTAAATTCAACTTCACCATCTTTAAACAATGAAACGATTGAATTAATCATTGCAGCGCTTTGAGCATTTAGTTCTGCTTTTCCTTCAATATGTTGTTCAAACTTCCAAGCACCTTCAACATTAATTTTTTTAGTAGGTTCCTGATTACAGGCGGTAAAGAATAAAACCGCCGAAAATAAAATTGTTATTGTCTTTTTCATAATTTGTTTTGATTATATAGTACTACAACACCTTTTTAAAAATAGGTTACACTAAAAAGACAAACTTAATTAGGATTGTATTTCAGTGTTGTAGTTTATTAAAATTCAATTTTTATTGGAACTGTATAAACCACAGGAACTGCTCTATCTAATTGCTTTCCAGGAATCATACTCGGTAATTTTTTCACAGCCGCAACAGCCGCATCATTTAAAACAGGATATTCACCTTTCATTGTTGTAACATCGATTACTGCGCCAGAAGGAGATACTACGAATCGAACATATACTGTTCCTTCATAACCCATATCTCTTGCAATATCTGGCATAACAAAAGCTTCATGAATTCGCTTGTTTAAAAGCTTTCTTGTACAAGCGTTTCTTTGCATATTATTTCCTTCCGAACATTCCTTGTAATGAGGCATATTCTTTACGAAAAATAATGGTGCGGCTTCTACTTCTTCAGTGTCTTCATCTGAAGTATCTTCTTCAATTTCTAATTCTTCGTTATCTTCTTCTTCGAAATCTTCCTCTGGAATTTCAATTTCATCCTCAACAATTTCTAATTCAGGTTCTTTTGGTTGTTGTTTTGGAGGGAGAGTAACTGGTGGTGGAATTTGAATAGGTGGTGGAATTAAAGGAGGTAAATCTTCTTGCATTTCATCAATACTTACTTTGAAATTGTAAGAAACCTTGTCGTAAGATTTTAGAGAGAACGCCACAAATACTAAGCCTGTAATAGCTATAAATCCAAGTGCTAAAAACACTTGTTTAAATTTATCTAGATTAACATTATCGTTTTTTCTTTTTTTCATTTATCAAAATGATTAGTTGTTTGATACAACGCCATACTTCCCTTAAAATTACTAAGTAAATTAATGTGAACGTTTATTTTATCAAATTTTTACAAGCAAAAAGCAAATTTGTATTAATATTAACTACTAATATTGCATTTTTATATAATTTTTAGCCTTTTGGGATATTTGACTTTATGGTAAACAGGTTTTTTCTTTGAATAAGATTTTTAAAATAGTTTGCATTGCAATGTGCTTTTTTTTGGCAACTGGATTTTTCTTTTTTCCAGGTGTTTTCGAAAACAAAGCACAGCTTGCGTTGGTTATTGATTTTTCGAAAAGTAGTGAGAAAACGATAGAATCACTTACTCAAAACTATTGGGAGTTATATACTGAATTCAGAGCTCAAAATCCATTTATAGAAATTGAAATCGCTTTGATTGGTTATTCTCGGAAAGCATTCAACGAGAAGAATAATTATGTGAAAATAATTTCAGATTTTAAAGACCCTCCCGAGGTTGCATTCGAATATTTAGTTCACAATAAAATAGGAAGCAGTGTTGCCGAAAATAATGTTGGTTATGCTTTAGATATAGCCTTACAAGGTTTATCATGGAGTAATAGCGAAGCGGTTAAAAAGCAAATATTTACCATTGGGAATGGTGCTATAAATTCCAGTTTCTCTTTGGCAAAAAAAGTATGTGAAAAAGCTAAAAAACGAAATATTAAGGTTAACTTTTTATATTTACTACAAAAAGACAAAGATAAAAATTTTGGGTTTTGGAAAACCCTTAAAAAAATGTCTGGAGGAAAATTAACAACACTAGTTCCAAAATACTTAGTTGGTAACGGACTTCTTGAAGCTGAAAATAATATTGCAAGAATAATTAAGGAAAATGCGGTTTTAAATAGTACTTATGCCTTTTACGGTGATGGTAAAGAGAATTATGATTTCATGAACGATATAGATTCAAAATCGATTGCGTTAGGGGACCGAGTTATTTCAAACAGAGTCCTTTTTAAGGCAAGTCCATTTTTTCAAGGTAAAAATGCAAATTGGGATTTAGTTGATTTTGTTAACTCTAAGAAGAATCAAGATTTTAATTTAAAAAATCTAAGTGTATTTGGGGATTATAAAAATATGGATGAAACACAATTAAAAAAGTCAATATTGACTTTAGCATCAGCACGGAAATCAAGCTTACAAATCATTAATAAGTTGTTTCAAGAGAATTTACAGATCAATGCATTGCGACCTAAGCAACCGGCTTTTAAGAAAGATTTTTCAGAAACAATTTTATCAATATTTTCAGAAGGTGGATTTTAGTTATATCGATTTAATAATACTTATTCCTGTTGTTTATGGGATTTATAAGGGATTTACAAAAGGGATTATTCTGAGTTTAACTACTCTCATAGGATTAGTTTTAGGAATCTATGGAGGTGTTAAGTTTTCACATTTAACATCTAACTATTTATTTGAAGAACATCAAATAGATATTCCTTTATTGGCATTTGCGCTTACGTTTTTACTCATAATGGTAGGAATGCATTTATTGGGTAAGTTACTCAGTAAGTTTGCGGATATTTTAGCACTTGGTTTAATAAATAATTTGGCGGGAGCTATTTTCGGAGCCGCCAAAGCGGTTTTAATTTTAGCAGTTGTATTGTTGTTTTTCGAAAACATCAATCAAAAGTTTCATTTGTTAGATATAGAAGAAGTGTCAAAATCTGAGCTTTACGGTTTTGTAAAACAAACCTCCGATATTGTTTTCCCATATTTTGAGGAGCTGAAGAATAATTAATTTATCTTTGCTCTCGAATAAATTTTCAAAATTCACAGAATTTAAAATGTTATATAAATTATAATTATGAGCGATTTAGCTGCATTACAAGGAAAGTACGATGAAGCGAAGGCAAGGAACCTAGCTTTAGATATGACTAGAGGTAAGCCAGGATCTGAGCAATTAGATTTGTCTTTACCAATGTTAGATTTAGTAACCTCTTCAGATTATAAAACAATCGCAGGTGGTGACTCTAGAAACTATGGAGGATTGGATGGTATTCCTGAAGCTAAAGAATTATTTAAAGAATTTTTAGAAACTGAATCAACAAATGAAGTAATTGTTGGAGGAAACTCTTCCCTTACTTTAATGCATGATACTATAGCAAGATGTATTTCTCATGGTAACTCATCTTCACCAGTTGCTTGGGGAAAATTAGAAAAAGTTAAATTTTTGTGTCCTTCGCCAGGATATGATCGTCACTTTTCAATTTGTGAGCATTTCGGAATTGAAATGGTTCCTGTTGATATGATTGAAGGTGGTCCCAATATGGATCAAGTAGAGGCTTTAGTTTCTGCTGATGACTCTATTAAAGGTATTTGGGTGGTACCCAAGTATGGTAATCCAACTGGAACATCAGTTTCTGATGAAGTAGTTGATCGTTTAGCAAAAATGTCAACAGCTGCTGCTGATTTTAGGATTTTTTGGGATAACGCATATACAGTTCACCATTTATCGGATGATTTTGATGTAATTAAGAATTTATTTGCTGAATGTAAATCAGCTGGAAACCCTGATAGAGTTTTTGTTTTTGGATCTACGTCAAAAATTACATTTGCTGGTTCAGGAATTTCGGGGATTGGAGCTTCAGAAAGTAACATTAATTGGATGAAAGGTCATCTATCAATGAGTACAATTGGACCAGATAAAATCAACCAAGTCCGTCATATGAGATTCTTCAAAAACTTTGCAGGCTTGAAAAATCATATGAAAAAGCATGCAGTTTTAATCAAGCCAAAGTTTGATATTGTGATTTCTATTTTAGAAGCACAATTAGGAGGAAAGAGTTTAGCATCTTGGACAAACCCTAAAGGGGGTTATTTTATTTCTTTAGATACAAACAATGGATGTGCGAAAAGAGTTGTTCAATTAGCTTCAGAAGCTGGAGTTAAATTAACTGCTGCTGGTGCAACATTCCCTTACAAGAATGATCCAAAAGATAGAAACATTCGTTTAGCCCCAACTTTACCTTCAGTTGAAGAAATTAAGTTGGCGATGGAAGTTGTTTGTTTATGTGTTGAGTTAGCTGACGCTGAGAAAAACGCTTAGTAAATAACATTTTTAATAAAATTGAAAGGCCCTTGGTTTATACTGAGGGTCTTTTTTTATGCTTTTTGATTTATCCGAAGAATCATAATCCGAGTCGCATGTCATCTTTAGGATTAAGCATCAAAATGTTTAGCGCTTAATGTTCAGATAAAAAAGGATATCTTCGTAGTAATGACATTTAAAGAACTAAATTTAGCGCCCGAAATTATTGAGGCAATCAGTTATATGGGGTTTGAGAAAGCTTCTCCAATACAAGAATTAGCAATTCCAGTAGCGATTACTGGTAAAGACTTAATTGCTGTTGCTCAAACGGGAACAGGAAAAACAGCTGCTTTTACTTTACCTATTTTACACAATATTTTAAAAAATAAAATTAAAGGAACAAGTACCTTAATTATTACCCCAACTAGAGAATTGGCAATGCAAATTGATCGCCAAATTCAAGGATTTTCTTATTTCTTAGGAATCAACTCTATTGCTGTTTACGGTGGTGGAGATGCCAACGAATGGGAACAACAAAAGAAAGCTTTAAGAGATGGAGTTGAAGTTATTGTAGCTACACCAGGTAAGTTATTGTCTCACCTCAATATGGCTTATGCAAAAACAGATAAGATTGAACATTTAATCTTAGATGAAGCTGACAGAATGTTGGATATGGGGTTTTTAGATGATATTAAAAAGATCATCAATAAATTACCTAAAAAGCGCCAAACATTGATGTTTAGTGCTACTATGCCTCCAAAAATTGAAGCATTAGCAAGAAGCATTTTGAATGAGCCTGAACAAATAAGTATTGCAATTTCAAAACCTTCTGAATCAGTTTTTCAAGGAATATATTTATGTTATGACAATCAGAAGATTCCTTTGATTAATCACTTAGTTTCTGATGAGAATGAATATAAAAGCATTATTGTCTTTACTTCTACTAAGAAAAAAGTAAACGAAATCGTAAGAGGTTTAAGAAGCAAAAAATATAGAGTAGAAGGGATTTCATCAGATTTGGAGCAAAGTAAGCGCGAAGAGTTAATGAGAGATTTTAGATCAAATAAAATCAGACTTTTAGTTGCTACTGATGTTATTAGTAGGGGAGTAGATGTTCCAAATATAGATTTAGTATTTAACTTCGACGCACCAGGAAATCCTGAAGAATATGTTCACCGAATTGGGCGAACAGGACGAGCAGGAGCTGAAGGTGTTGCTTTATCTTTAATTAATGAACAGGATATGGAAAAGCTTGCAGATATTGAAAAGCTGATCGAAAAGAAAGTATATCGCGCACCCATGCCTGAATTTTTAGGAGATGGACCAAAATGGAAAGATAGAGCACCAAGAAATAAGAAACCTTTTAAAAAGAACTTTAAAAAGAGATAATAAAAAAAACCCAAGCATTGCTTGGGTTTTTTGTTTCATATGGAGACTTACTAAAGAAGTATACAGGTTTCATCATTAAATCATTGCTTCTTCCAAAAAATTAAATTCGAGATCTAATCTATTGTGGTAAATTTTATTTGATTTAATCAATGTTTTGAAATTCAAACCATTAACACCGATTTTTTCAAATAAGTTAGGTTTAATGCAAAAAAATGAACAAAATGATTGAAAATTAATCTGATTGTTCGTCCATTTCCTTTTAACTATTTGTAGTGAAGTTAAGGTCGTTTTCACGATAAATATTTCAAATACAGCTACTTCGTTTGCATTTTATTTGGAAGTATTTGCCAAGTTAAATGATTAAAGGTTTGACTGCCTAAAATCTCATCTATGTATGAATAAGGAATTCTGCTTTAACAGTTTTCAGGCATCTTGGTAAAGATGCTATTTTGTAATTAATTTGTAAATAAAAATAGGCCAACAAAAGTTGACCTATAATACTATGTGAAAATAATTAAGTGTACTAAGCACACTTAATTTTGACTACTCTTTTTTGATGACGACCACCTTCAAATTCAGTATTGATAAATGTATCAACAATTTGTAACCCTAACTCCTCAGAAATGTATCTTGCTGGAATAGCCAATACATTTGCATCGTTATGTAATCTAGTCATTTCAGCTAAACCAGCTTCCCAACATAAACCAGAACGAATTCCTTGGTATTTATTGGCAACCATATTTACACCGTTACCACTTCCACAAATAACAATTCCAAAAGTAAATTCACCTTTTTCAACACCTTGTGCTAAAGGATGAACATAATCAGGATAATCACAACTTTCGCTTGAATAAGGCCCGAAATCTTTAACTTCATATCCTTCGTTTTGTAGTTTTTCAATCACTTTTAACTTCAGGTCAAAACCAGCGTGATCTCCTCCAATTGCTATTTTCATTTTATTGTGGTGTTGTTTAATACAAAAGTAATTATTTTAGTGCTGTTGTGAGACTTAAAAAACATTTTATTGTAATATGGATATTGATAGGAATTGTTATTACAATACTTCCAATGGCCATTTTTTTAATGAACTTGTGGCTATTAATATTTTTAGTTGTTTTTACTGGGCTCTCTTTGTTCGTTCACTATAAAATTCAGGAACGTTTATTCGAGGAAATTCAAGGCGTGAAATCCGGGTCGAGAATACCATTAAGTCAGTTTAAAAAAAATATTTATTTCTCTTTATTTATTGGCGTTATTCAAGCATTTGTCTTGTATGCAATAGGTTGTTTTTTGATTAGTACCAGTTACGAATTAGAAAAGTATCAAATTTACGCCTGTTTTGTAGGCGCTTTTCAACCTTTTGTTTTAAATTTTCTTTACCATTTGTTTTACTTAAAACAGCAAAATGAATTTTTGAAAAAAGAAACGAAAAGTTTTCATCAGTTATCACAGGTTACTCAAAAAAAAACATTGCAAGATTTAATGAGTCCGCATTTCTTATTTAATTCTTTAAATACTGCTGTGAGTATTATTCCTGATCAACCCGAAAAAGCAATCGACTTTGTAAATAAGCTTTCGGATTTATATACGTTTATTTTAAAAAACAACGAGAAGCAATTAATAGAACTGCACGAAGAATTAGAGATTGTCGAAAAGTATGGGTTTTTAATTCAGACCAGGTTTGGAAATCATTTTCAAATTAAAATAGATATTCCTTCAGAATATAATAATGCCTTAATTCCGCCTTTAACATTGCAGAATTTGGTAGAAAATGCATCAAAACATAACGCAGTAACTCGAAAAAAACCGTTGTTATTAAATATTGGAATTCAAGGAGATTATTTTATTATCATCAATAATATAAATCCTAAAAAAACATTTTCGAATGAATCAACCAACTTGGGGTTGAATTATATTAAGACACGGATAAATCAATTTTCAAACTTGAAAGTTCATATCGAGCAAACTTCGGAATGTTTTAGAGTAGAAATTCCTATTATTTATCCGTCAACTATTTAATAGTTGCGAATCAAAACCGAAGTAATTACATTAGCGTAACAACGAGTATAACTAAAACCACTCCCTTGTGAAAATTTTAATAATCGAAGATGAAATTCCTGCAGCAAAACGATTAGAAAAATTAATTTTTGAATGCAGACCTGGTGCTGAAATATTAGATGTTATTGATACTGTTGAAGATGCGTTAGAGTGGTTTGAAAATAATGATGATCCAGATTTAATAATCTCGGATATACAGCTGGCTGATGGGATTAGTTTTGAAATTTATGAAAGTGTAGAAATAGATTGCCCAATTATTTTTGCCACAGCTTATGATGAATACGCAATTAAAGCATTTGAATTAAATAGTATCGATTACTTGTTAAAGCCATTTAGTCAGGAAACGTTAGAGAAAAGTTTTGTTAAATTGGAAAAACTTACCCCATCAATAGGCTCTTTTGAGGAGTTAGATTTGAAATCTATTGTTAAAGGTGTATCTAGCGGTTTAGTTTATAAACAACGATTTTTAATTTCAAAGGGAGATGCTTTAATTCCTGTTCCCACTTCGGGAATTGCTTATATCTACACGGAGGATAAAGCAGTAATGATTAAAACAATTGAAGGAAAAAGTTATTTCATTAACTATTCATTAGATGAACTTGAAGCGCAATTATCTCCAAAAGACTTTTTTAGATTGAACCGCCAATTTATTACAAGTATAAAGGCAATTGCAAAAATATCACAGTATTTTAATGGTAAATTGAAGATAGAGTTAACACCTGCGCAAGAAGGAGACGTGATTGTTTCTAGAGCGAAAACCCCCGTATTTAAAAATTGGTTAGAGCAGTAGTCATTAAAAAAAATTGAAATGATTAATTATTTGTGGTAAACAATTTAATTGCTTTTTTCAATAAAGTTGAAGCCATTTGCGTTTTCATGTTGAAGAAAACCTTTTAAAGAATCGTAAATAATTCATCCTTTCTTCAAATCTTTTTTATTATTGTTTGAGTTGAAAATAGTTGAATTCAATTAATTAACTCTTAAAAATAAAGTTTAAAACATTCGATTTTTATCTTGAGGTAAAAATTTTATCTTTGCACCTTCTAAAATAACAGAAATCCAAGTATGAAATTATCGGCTTTTAAATACGATTTACCAGAGGAACTATTGTCAAAGCACCCAAGCGATCACAGAGATGAGTCTCGTTTAATGGTTGTGCATAGAGATACAGGTAAGATTGAGCACAAAATTTTTAAGGACGTACTTGATTATTTTGACGAGGATGATACAATGGTATTTAATAATACTAAAGTATTTCCAGCCAGAATGTATGGAAAAAAGGAAAAGACTGGAGCTAGAATCGAAGTTTTCTTATTAAGAGAACTAGATGGTGAAAGCAGATTGTGGGATGTTTTAGTAGATCCAGCAAGAAAAATAAGAATTGGAAACAAATTATATTTTGGTGAAAACGAAGAGTTTGTTGCTGAGGTAATAGACAATACCACATCAAGAGGTAGAACATTAAGATTTTTATACGACGGACCTTACGAAGATTTTAGAGATAAGCTAAATAAATTAGGAGAAACGCCACTTCCAAAGTACATGGAACGTGAGCCAAATAATGATGACGTTGATCGGTATCAAACAATTTACGCTAAGCATGAAGGGGCTGTTGCAGCGCCAACTGCAGGATTACACTTTTCTCGTCAGCTGATGAAGAGATTTGAAATCAAAGGTGTAAATTTCGCTGAGTTAACCTTGCATGTTGGTTTAGGTTCATTTAGAATGGTTGAGGTTGAGGATTTAACTAAGCACAAAATGGACTCTGAGGAAGTTATTATTTCTCAAGAGGCTTGTGATTTAGTAAACAAGACTAAGCGAAACAAAAAAAGAATTTGTGCTGTTGGTACGACAACAATGAGATCGATTGAAACTTCGGTTTCTACAGATTATTTTTTAAAGCCATTCAATGGATGGACAAACAAATTTGTTTTTCCACCATACGAATTTGCAGTTGCTGATAGTATGATCACAAACTTTCACATGCCAGAAAGTACATTGTTAATGATGACTTGTGCATTTGGTGGTTATGATTTAATCATGGAAGCTTATAAAATAGCAATTAAAGAAAAATATAATTTTTATTCTTACGGTGATGCAATGTTAATCATCTAATTGTTTAAAAAAGTTAAGTTAAAAAGGGGTTGTATTTACAGCCCCTTTTTTTTGTGTATTTTTGCATTCAAATTTCAAGGTTGAAACGATTTGTTAAAAAAGTATTAAAATTTATCTACTGGTTTTCCGGAGCCATGATTTTTATTAGTTTTTTTATAACCAATGTCTCTCCAGACAGCTTTTCTCCTTCTCCATTTATTTCCTATTCTCTCCCCGTTTGGATTTTGTTAAACATGTTGTACTTGATACTTGTGTTTTATAAAAAGAAGTATTGGCTAATATCAGGAGTATTCTTTTTAGTTGGTTTGTTTGGATTAAAAAATACATTTGCTTTAAATGTATTTCAAAAGGAAGGAGATCTAAGAGTTATGAGTTATAATGTTAGATTATTCGATGTGTATAATTGGGTTCAACGTAAAACTTGGGACGATTGGGAAGAACGCAAGGATGGTGGTTTGATACTAGATAGTATTTATAGAACTATTCGTTTTGAAAATCCGGATATAATTAGCTTTCAGGAATTTTACAATGAGCCCTTAGGTGAATATAAAACGAAGCGAGAATTAAAACGTAAACAAGGCTATTCATATGTGAATGACTCTTATTCTTTTAAAGAAAAAGGGAGTCACTACGGAATGGCTACCTTTTCAAAGTTCCCAATAATTTATAAAGAATTCATAGCTTTCCAAAACAATCAGAACAACGGTGTTTTAATTAGTGACATCGTAAAAGGTGTTGATACAATTAGAGTATTAAATGTTCATTTGCAAAGTTTTAAATTAAGTAACGAGCACTATACTTATTTGCGAAGTTTAAAAGACAGTACCTTAGAAGCCCTTAATATTCCAAAAACTAAAGAGCTTGCAAGTCAACTTTACAGAGGGTTTGAAAAACGAACTAGTCAAGTTAAACTGGTTTTAAAGCAGGTAAAGAGAAGTCCATATTCAGTAATCATTTGTGGAGACTTAAACGAAACAGCTTTATCCTACGTTTATGAGGAGTTAACGGATAAGCTTTGTGATGCTTTTTTGGAATCAGGAAATGGACTAGGAATTACGCATACAAGTGGGTACCCTTTTATGCGAATTGATTATATCTTAACTTCTCCAGGAGTAAAACCAGTGAGTTTTCACGTTGTGGAAAAAGAATTAAGCGACCACTTTCCAATTGTGGCGGAGATTAGTTTTGAAGATTAGACTTATTTTTAACATTTTTTCGAAATTCAAGATTAGTATGTGTTTTAAAGTAGTACTTGAGAGCGTAAAAAAGGTCTTTATAGTGACGGGAATGGATACAGACATGAATTTATGAGTCTTATTTAGGAAATCTAAAGTTTTAAAACGGTAATTTTGTAATTCAATTTTTAAAGTTATGGCAAATCAAAAAGAATTTCCAAAAATGCATGTTTCACTTTATGTAAGTGATTTAGCAAAGTCGGTACAGTTTTATACCGCGTTTTTTGGAGTAGTTCCAAATAAGGTGAAAAGTGGATATGCTAAGTTTATTTTAAATGAACCTGCTTTAATTATCTCATTTGTGGAAAATCCTGAAAAAGTACAAGCAAACTTTGGACATCTAGGTTTTCAAGTGGCTTCGAAAGAAGAAATGGAAGACCGTTTAGAATCAGCAAAACTTTTAGGACTTAAAACTAAAGAAGAAATAGGAACATCTTGTTGTTATGCTGTTCAAGATAAATTTTGGGTAGCTGATCCAGATGGAACACAATGGGAGGTTTACTATTTTCATGCAGATGCTGAATTTAATGATCCACATTACACAACAGAAGAGGCTTCGGCTTGTTGTACACCTCCAGCAATGGAAGAAAAACCTAAAACTCAGTTTAAAACAATTGAAGTGAAAACCGACAATAATTCCTGTGCACCAGGAGGTGGTTGTTGCTAAATTGTTAAAAAGATCAGCTAAATCAGCTAGTTTTTTTTAAATAATTACCAATGCTTCTTGATTGGTGAAAGTCAGTTTATATTGACCCACTCACGGATTTTTGTGGTAATTAATGCAGAGTAGTCATTCTTGTTCTTATAATTTCTTATTTTTGCAGTCTGTTTAAAGAAATTACTGCTTTAAATTGAATATCAATATTTTATGAGCAAAAAATATACAGAGTACAAAGGATTAGATCTTCCTAAAATTGGGGATGATGTACGCGTGTTTTGGGATGAAAATTCAATATTTGAAAAATCTATTTCTACACGTGATGAGAATAAGCCATTTGTTTTCTTCGAGGGGCCACCATCAGCAAACGGAATGCCTGGTATTCACCACGCAATGGCGCGTTCTATCAAAGATATTTTTTGTCGTTATAAAACTTTGAAGGGATACCGAGTAAACCGTAAAGCAGGTTGGGATACACATGGTTTACCGGTCGAATTAGGAGTTGAGAAGGAAATGGGAATTACCAAGGAAGATATTGGTACAAAAATTTCTATTGACGAGTATAATAATGCTTGTAAGAAATCGGTTATGCGTTACACGGACAAGTGGAATGAGTTAACCGAAAAAATGGGATATTGGGTTGATTTGGAAGACCCATATATCACTTACACAAACAAGTACATGGAAACTGTTTGGTATTTGGTTAAGCAACTTTACAAAAAAGAGTTGATGTACCAAGGATACACAATCCAACCTTATTCACCAGCCGCAGGAACGGGATTATCTTCTGCGGAGGTTAACATGGAAGGATGTTATAAAGATGTAAAGGATACAACGATTGTTGCGCAGTTTAAAGTAACAAGTTCGGAATTTAAAGATAAATATGGAGTTGAAGGTGATGTGCATTTAATGGCATGGACAACTACACCTTGGACGCTTCCTTCAAATACAGCACTTTGTGTTGGTCCAAAAATCGAATATTCGTTAGTGCACTCATTCAATCAATATACTGGAGAACCTATTCAAGTTGTAGTTGGAACACCATTATTGGCAAAACAATTCAACGGAAAATATGTTGCTGTTGAATCGATGGAAGACGTTTTGTACAACGAAGGGGATAAGAAAATTCCTTATTTCGTTGGTAAAACATTTGTTGGAGCAGATTTGGTTGGAATTCGCTATGAGCAATTAATATCAGGACCATTACCTTACCAAGAAGCTGCTCAAGCATTTCAAGTGATTAAAGGAGATTTCGTAACAACTGAAGACGGTACAGGGATCGTTCATATCGCCCCAACATTTGGAGCAGATGATGCGTTAGTTGCTAAAGAAGCTGGAGTTCCACCAATGTTAATTTTAGACGAAAAACAAAACCCTGTTCCATTAGTGGATTTACAAGGTCGTTTCGTTCAAGCAATGGGTGGAGAGTTAGGTGGAATGTTCGTGAAAAACGAATATTATGATGATGCAGATCGTCCGGATAAATCGGTTGATGTATTAATTGCCATCCAATTAAAAACAGATAACAAGGCCTTTAAGGTTGAAAAATACGAGCACAGTTACCCACATTGTTGGAGAACTCATAAGCCAGTATTGTATTACCCATTAGATAGTTGGTTTATTAAGGCAACTAAGGTTAAGGCAAGAATGACTGAGTTAAACAACACAATTAACTGGAAACCTGAATCTACAGGAACTGGTCGTTTTGGGAATTGGTTAGAAAATGCAAACGATTGGAATTTATCACGTTCACGATACTGGGGTATACCAATTCCAATTTGGAGCAACGAAGAAGGAGACGAGCAAATTTGTATCGGATCGGTAGAGGAATTAAAAGCGGAATGTGAAAAAGCGGTAAAAGCAGGGTTTATGGATGAAAATCCATTAGCTGAATTTGCTGTTGGAGACATGAGTAATGAGAATTATAATACATTCGATTTACATAAAAACTATGTGGACGCTATTACATTGGTTTCTCCAACGGGAAAACCAATGCAAAGAGATTCGGATTTATGTGATGTTTGGTTTGATTCAGGCTCTATGCCTTATGCGCAATGGCACTATCCATTTGAAAACAAAGAATTAATAGATAATAATAAAGCTTTCCCCGCCGATTTTATTGCTGAGGGAGTAGATCAAACACGTGGGTGGTTTTACACCCTTCATGCAATTGCAACAATGTGTTTTGATTCGGTTGCATATAAAAATGTTGTAAGTAACGGATTGGTTTTAGATAAAACTGGTCAGAAGATGAGTAAGAGTAAAGGGAACGCAGTTGATCCTTTTTCAACATTATCCACTTACGGTCCTGATGCAACACGTTGGTACATGATGAGTAATTCTCAGCCATGGGATAACTTAAAATTTGATTTAGAGGGAATTAAGGAAGTGCAGAGAAAGTTTTTTGGAACGATCTATAATACTTACCAATTCTTCGTTTTATACGCGAATATTGATGGATTTGATTACAGTCAGAAGGATATTGAATTATCTAAGCGACCAGAAATAGATCGTTGGATTCTTTCAAAATTAAATAGCTTAGTAAAAGTTGTGGATGACGCTTATGGTGATTACGAACCAACAAAAGCTTCCAGAGCGATTCAAGAATTTGTTTCAGAGCAATTATCTAACTGGTATGTAAGATTATGTAGAAGACGTTTCTGGAAAGGTGAATATACAGAAGACAAGATTTCTGCATATCAAACATTGTATAAATGTTTAGAGACTGTTGCACAATTGTCAGCTCCAGTAGCACCATTTTTCATGGATAAGTTATTCTTGGATTTAGATGCAGTTGGTAAAAAGCATAACGTGGAATCAGTTCATTTATCAAACTTCCCAACGGTAAACGAATCTTATATCGATATCGATTTAGAAGAACGTATGGAAATTGCACAAAAGATTTCTTCTATGATTTTAGGAATGAGAAAGAAGAATAGGTTAAAAGTTCGTCAGCCTCTTGCTAAAATAATGGTGCCGATTTTAGATGAAAAATTCGAGCGCCAAATTGAGGCTGTTAAGGACTTAATTCTTTCTGAAGTAAACGTAAAATCATTAGAATACTTAAAAGAAGACTCTGGAATTTTAGTAAAAAAGGTAAAGGCTAATTTTAAATTGCTGGGTAAGAAGTTTGGTAAACAAATGAAGGCGGTTGCCGGTGCAATTGCTCAATTTGATCAAGCGGATATTGCTAAAATTGAAAAAGACGGAAAATACGTTTTAACAATTGAAGGCAAACCAGAGGTATTGCTAGAAGAAGTTGAAATTTCTACCGAAGATATTCCAGGTTTAATAGTGGCTAATGAAGGTAAATATACTGTTGCTTTGGATACTGAATTAACACATGAATTAAAAGAGGAAGGAGTCGCAAGAGAGTTAGTTAATAGGATTCAAAACCTGAGAAAAGAAAGAGAATTAGATTTGATGGATAACATCAGTTTAGTTGTAAAAGAGGTTGATGGAATCGCGAATGTAATTAATAACTACAAAAATTATATCTGTAGTGAAACTTTAGCGACCAAAGTAGAGTTACTAAGAGAAATAAGTTTAGATGCATTTGAAGTTGAGTTAGATGATAATTTAATTACTTCGATTGACATCCAAAAAATTTAATCATTTAATACCGGTTATCATGAGTGAAATTGCAAGATATTCAGACGGAGAATTAACGAAATTTAAAGCGTTAATAGATGAGAAAATTGAAAATGCAGAGAAAGATTTAAGACATTTTCAAAGTCAGTTAGATTTTTCAGGAGGAAATTCTGGAAATGAAACAGGTAAAAAAGTGGGATCGATGGAAGATGGTTCAGAAGCTTTAGGCAGAGAAAAAATAGCTCAACTGGCATACAGACAACGAAAATTTGTCCAGCATTTAAAAGCGGCATTGGTTCGCATTGAGAACAAAACGTATGGTATTTGTAGAGATACGGGTAAATTAATTTCTAAAGAAAGGTTAAAAATTGTGCCACATACAACGTTATCTATTGCTGCAAAAAATGCGCAACAAAAAGATGATGAATAAAAGAATACATTTTAAACTATATTTGTAAGAGGAGACTATAATGGTCTCCTTTTTTGTTGTATTCTATTAATTATTTATAGTGAAGAAAAGATTTATAATAGCCTTTATTACAATTTTCGCAACATTGTTTTTTGATCAATTGATTAAAGTGAATGTTAAATTAAATTTTTATTACGGAGAAAGCATTCCGTTTATTGGCGACTGGTTTAACATTCATTTTGTAGAAAACCCAGGAATGGCCTTTGGATGGGAGTTTCCGTTTTTAAGTAAGGAACAAGCAAAAGTTTTATTAAGTTCGTTTAGGTTAGTAGCAATTGGTGTGATTTTTTATTACTTGATTGGATTGATAAAACGAAAAGTATCAACAGGTTTAATTATTAGTATTTCATTAATATTTGCAGGTGCATTTGGAAACATCATAGACAGTTTAGTTTATGGATTAATCTTTAGTGACAGTCCACAATACATGTCGGTAATTGCAGAAGTAGTGCCATTTGGAACAGGTTATGCTTCCTTTCTTACAGGTAAGGTTGTAGATATGTTTAGTTGGAGCTTTTTTCCGCCAATATTCAATTTAGCAGATATGGCAATTTCGTTTGGAGTAGGTTTAATTATCGTATTCCAAAGAAACGTTTTTCAAAATGAATTTTTTTCAAAGAAAAAGGAAGTAATCGAACAGCAAAATGAACCATCTGAATCGGTAGAAAACCCCTCTTAATAAAGTTTTTAATTAACTCTTAAAACCCTGAAAAAAATGGTTATTTTTGGGGAAATTCTTTTAATAAATGGGTTTAAAAGCAAAGATTGCTTCGATATTCGCTAAGCGTCAAGCCAAGAAAATCAAAAAATGGTCCGATAATGCTGTTGAGGTTCAAGATAGAACCTTAAAAATGTTGGTATCTAAAGCTTCCAAAACAGAATTTGGAAAAGATCATAATTTCAAGGCTATTAAGAATTATAACGACTTCAAAAAAAACGTTCCTGTTCAAGATTATGAAGGACTAAAATCATACGTAGAAAAAGTAGTAGAGGGTACACCTGATGTACTTTGGCCAGGATTGCCATTGTACTTTTGTAAAACATCAGGAACAACTTCAGGTGTTAAATATATACCAATCTCAAAAGAATCGATGCAACATCACATTGATGCCGCAAAAAATGCGCTGTTGATGTACATGGAAGAAACTAAACGAACGGAATTTATAGAAGGTAAAATGATTTTTTTACAAGGTTCTCCGGTTTTGGATAAAAAAGGAAAAGTACCCTTTGGGAGATTAAGCGGAATTGTTGCGCATTATGTTCCAGGTTATCTTCAGAAAAACAGATTACCATCTTTGAAAACTAATTGTATTGAAGACTGGGAAACTAAATTGGAAAAAATCATCGATGAGACAATTGATGAAGATATGCGATTGATTAGTGGAATTCCGCCTTGGGTTCAAATGTATTTTGAAAGAATTGAAGCTAGAACAGGAAAAACTATACAAGAGGTATTCCCAAATTTCACATTATTCGTTCAAGGAGGGGTAAATTACAAACCTTACCAACCAATTTTTGATAAGCTAGTTGGTAAAAGAGTACCAACAATTGAAGTATATCCTGCTTCTGAGGGGTTTATAGCATTTCAAGATTCTCAAAGTCGTGAAGGACTGCTACTAAATGTTGATGCTGGCATTTTTTTCGAATTTATTCCAGCGGATAAATTTTTTGATGAAAATCCACCAAGATTAAGTTTAAAAGACGTTAAGCTAGGTGAAAACTATGTTATAATTTTAAATACAAACGCTGGATTATGGGGTTATAACATAGGTGATACGGTTGAGTTTACATCAATTAACCCTTACAGAATTATTGTTTCAGGAAGAATTAAGCATTTTATCTCTGCATTTGGTGAGCATGTTATCGGTAAAGAGGTTGAATCTGCAATGATTAAAGCGTGTGGTACAACTAAAGCTGAGGTCGTTGAATTTACAGTTGCTCCTCAAATTGATGGTGGAGAAGGAGGTTTACCTTATCATGAATGGTTTGTTGAATTCGCAAAGGAACCAACGGATATGGCTGATTTTTCCAAGATTATTGATGATGAAATGCAAAGTCAAAATGTGTATTACAAAGATTTAATAGAAGGAAATATTTTAAAACCAATTGTGTTAAGTCCCTTGAAAAAGGATGGATTTATTGATTACATGAAATCGATTGGAAAATTAGGCGGACAAAATAAAGTCCCACGATTGAGTAACGATCGTAAAATCGCAGACCAACTTTCAAAGTTAAAGGCTTAATGGAGGGATTTAAGAAAAGGAAAGTAGCTGTTTTAGGGTCTTCAGGGTCAATTGGAACGCAAGCGCTAGAGGTAATTGAAGAACAAACTCATTTGTTTGAGGTTGAAGTTTTAACCGTAAACCGAAGTGCTGATTTGTTGATTGAACAAGCTAAAAAGTTCAAACCAAATGCTGTTGTTATTGTTGACGAATCTCAATACCAAAAAGTTAATGATGCACTTTTTGAAGAAGACATAATGGTATATGCTGGAGCAGCTGCTCTAGAACAAGTTGTTCAGTTTAAGCAAGTTGATATTGTACTAACGGCCTTAGTTGGATATGCCGGTTTGAAGCCAACAATTTCGGCCATCAATGCAGGAAAAGATATTGCTTTAGCAAATAAAGAAACATTAGTTGTTGCGGGTGAACTCGTAATGAACTTAGCCAAAGAAAAAGGCGTTAACATTTTCCCAGTAGATAGTGAGCATTCGGCTATTTTTCAGTGTTTAACTGGAGAATACATGAATCCAATAGAAAAGATTGTTTTAACCGCTAGTGGTGGTCCTTTTAGAGGGAAAACTACCGAAGAGTTAAAAACAGTTACGAAAGCACAAGCACTTAAACATCCTAATTGGGATATGGGTGCTAAAATTACAATCGACTCTGCAAGCCTTATGAACAAAGGTTTAGAGGTAATTGAAGCAAAATGGTTGTTTGATTTGAGGCCCGATCAAATTGATGTTATTGTGCATCCTCAAAGTATTATTCACTCCCTTGTTCAATTTGAAGATGGGAGCATGAAAGCGCAATTAGGATTACCGGATATGAAATTGCCCATTCAATACGCAATGGGCTTTCCAAAGCGATTAAAGAACAATTTCACAAGATTTAACTTTTTAGATTACCCTCAGCTTACTTTTGAAGCTCCTGATAAGAAAACTTTTCGTAATCTTGCACTTGCTTTTAAAGCACTTGATCAAGGCGGTAATATGCCTTGTATTTTAAACGCTGCAAATGAAGTTGCAGTAGCGGCCTTTTTAAATGATAAGGTTGGATTTTTACAAATGAGTGATGTTATTGAAGAGTGTATGAACACTGCTCAATTTATAGCAAAGCCTCAGTTAGAAGACTACGTTAGTACTGATACTGAAGCAAGAGCAATTACCAACAGAATTATTGAAGCATTATAATGGAAATTTTTACTAAAGCAGTCAGCTTAATATTTAGTCTTTCAATCCTTGTAGTATTACATGAGTTAGGACATTTTATTCCAGCTAAATTATTTAAAACAAGAGTAGAAAAGTTCTACCTATTTTTTGACCCATGGTTTTCTTTGGTAAAAAAGAAAATTGGTGGAACAGTTTACGGAATCGGTTGGTTACCGCTTGGAGGCTATGTTAAAATCGCCGGAATGGTTGATGAAAGCATGGATAAGGAGCAAATGAGCAAGCCACCTGAGCCATGGGAATTCAGATCTAAAAAAACTTGGCAACGTTTAATTATTATGCTTGGTGGAGTTACCGTAAATGCTTTATTGGCGTGGGTAATCTATAGTTTTTCATTGTTTACATGGGGGGCTGAAAAAATGCCATTGGCTAATTTAGATAATGGAATTGCATGTACGCAAATTGCTTTAAACAACGGGTTTAAAGATGGTGATGTCCCAGTATCTATTAATGGTGAAAAGTTTGAGTATTTTTCTCAGTTTAGCGAAGAGTTATTATTAAATGATGAAGAGAAGGTAGTTGAGGTTATTAGAGACGGTAAACCACATACATTTAATCTTTACGGAGAATTTGGAGATCACGCTTTGGATTCGGGTATCCAAAGAATTGTTGGAGCAAGGATTCCATTTATCGTATCTGTAGTTCCAACTTTAGAACAAACAGAAAAAGCAACACCTGCGCAAGGTATATTTGAGGCAGGTGATCAAGTAATTAAAGTAAATGGAGACGCAACGCCTTTCTCTGTTGATGTTAGAAGAAAACTCTCAGCTACTAATAAGCCAGAGATGAACTTTACAGTTTTAAGAGCAGGTGACACAATACAATTACAAACTCAATTAGGTTGCGATAAATTATTAGGAGTTGGATTATCCAGTACGAGTAATTTCTTAAAGTATGTTCATTATGATTATTCTTTATTAGAGTCTTTTCCTGCAGGCTTTGAAAAAGCAGTTGATGTTTTAGGAAGTTATGTTCGTCAGTTTAAAAAAGTAGCAAGGCATGCTGATAGTTTAGGTGGATTTGGTGCATTAGGGAGTTTATTCCCTGAAAGCTTTTCAGATACTGATTACTGGCAAAAATTCTGGAGTATTACAGCATTGTTATCTGTGATCTTAGCATTTATGAACTTATTACCTATTCCTGCACTAGACGGAGGACACGTGATGTTCCTATTATATGAAATGATTTTCAGAAGAAAGCCAGGTGAGAAATTCATGGAATATGCTCAAATGTCTGGGATGATATTACTGATGGCATTAATGCTTTATGCAAATGGAAATGATTTAATTAAAGCTGCCTTTGGAGGTGATGATGCACCGCCAAAAAATTGCTGGGAGCAAACAAAATAAATTACAAAACGCCATTTGATTTTCGAATGGCGTTTTTGTTTACGCGCTTTATTTTTAACGCATAAGCAACAATATGTAAACCCGGTAATGGCAATGAGAAGAAATAAAAGCGAGGCCTAAGCGTTTTTATTCCGTTCTTGAAACAGAAGTTACAAGAAAAAGAGATATGACCTTAAAAGCAAACCTAGAACAACAAATTATAAAAGATAAGATTAGGTTACACTTTCTTTAAGCGCAGACGATTAAACCCAATTAAAAATATAATAAGCAAACTTTAAAAGCTCGGGGTTTTCACTGGTTGTAACTCCTTTTTCTGCTTCAATAAAGGAACATTAAACCCAAACAATAAAGTGTACTCTCCAAAAAAGAAATGCTGATTAGCTTTATCTGATTTTCGCATTGTTGGCTGAATGTTTGGCATATGGATAAAACCACCTTTTACTTCCGATTGAATAAAGAAATAATCCCAGAACCTTAAATTTAAACCATATTTGATATCTAGTCCATAACCAGCAATTTGAAAATCATCATATCGATCGAGCCCGAGAAGAGTAGAGTTTGTTTTTGGAAGTATAAATCCAACTCCAGTCCCTCCAAGTCCTTGCAGTATAATTTTATTTTTCCATGACACTAAGCTGTGCCAATAATTAATTTCGGAATTTACATAGTTTAATCCATCACTGTGCTCAAACTTTAAAAAATCACGTGCCATAGTAATTTCATCGTTTTCATAAGTACCATCATAAGACCCGCCTGTATTAATATCTCCAGTAACAGATAGAACTTGAAATTGTTGAGCTACATACTTCATGTGATCTACACCAAAATTGATGCTTATGTGATCGTTAATAAAATAACCAAATTTTGTATTTGTTTGAGGAATTGTTAGGTTTTCAGGAAGAAAATATGCCGCCCATCCAAAGGGTGTTTGACGGTCATATGCTTTTACATCATTAATTGTAAAGTCAAATCCTTCACCTTTAAATGAAATATCAGATCTAGTGTATGCATCTCTGTTGTACCCCCAATAAAAATAAAGCTTGCCCTTATTTTTTACTTTAAAATTAAAAAAACACCAATCGCCAGATGTTGTGTCGTTATTAGAAAATAGACTTAAGCTTAAAGATAAAATTACTAGTAAAATCAAATTTTTCATGGCAGCAGTTTGGAGTGTAAATTTACTATTATTTATAGTTTGAGCACATCTAAACTAATTTAGATGGAAAGTTGAATCATAAAACAAGGTTTTGATTATCTTTGCTGTACCAAAAATAGATTAAGATGAATATTCCAGCTGAATTAAAATACACAAAAGATCACGAATGGGTAAAACTTGAAGGTGATGTTGCAACAATAGGAATTACTGATTTTGCTCAAGGTGAATTAGGTGATATCGTTTATGTTGAAGTGGAAACAATTGGTGAGACTTTAGAAGCTGAAGAAGTTTTTGGAACTGTTGAAGCAGTAAAAACTGTTTCAGACTTGTTTTTACCATTACCTGGTGAAGTTTTAGAATTGAACACAACAATTGAAGATGCTCCTGAAACAGTTAACGAAGATCCTTACGGAGAAGGTTGGATGATTAAAATGAAAGTATCTGATGTGGCAGCTTTTGAAGCGCTTTTGTCTGCTGATGATTACAAAGAGTTGATTGCCTAATTAAAACATTTTTATTAATGTTTTTAGTTTGACAATTTTTTAGCTCCAGTTTTCTTAAATGTAAATAAAACTTTACCAATATATTTTGGAGAGGCTTCTTTTAATTATTATTTTCAGCACTATTCACCCAAAGGATATATAATCTTTCAGCACCCACTGGAGGATTTCTTTTTTTAAGCGTATTTGTTTCAGAACGGATTAGATTAAAGTGTAGTCGAAGAAATCGCCCATCAAACTTAATTTTGTAGAAATTACATAGGAGCGCGAAGGATCTAAACCAAAACATTTTTCACTCTTCCAACTTTACCATCCTCCAGCATAACCTTAATTCCATGAGGATGCTGTGGTGATTTTGTTAAAAGTTTTTTAACAATTCCTGCTGTTAGCTCTCCAGTTTTTTGATGATGCTTTTGTACGATTTCAACCTCGTAACCAAACTTTATGTTTTTTCTATATTTCCCGTCTGTTTCGTCCATATTATAAATTTTTAGCATAAAAAAAGGCGGGTCTAAAACCCGCCCCCGAAATTTTATATTGGTGCCTAAACTAATTCCGTTTTAATGGCGCTAATTAGAAGATCACATTCTTTTTTGGTAATGTTCATTGGAGGTAATAGCCTTAAAATATTTGGATTACCACAACCGCCAGTGAATATTTTATGTTTTGTTAATAAAGCCGATCGAAGTGCTTTTCCATCACCTTTAACAACCAAACCTAACATTAAACCTCTACCTGTAATTTTTTCAATCGCTTTAATTTTCGAAAGTTCTTCCGTAAGGTAAATTCCTAAGCTCCTAGCATTATTTAGTAAGTTTTCTTGCTCAATAATCTCTAAAACTGCAGTTGCTGCAGCACAAGCTAAGTGATTGCCTCCAAAAGTAGTTCCCAACAAACCGTAGCTTGCATCGAATTTAGGATTGATAATAATTCCACCAATAGGAAAACCATTACCCATTCCTTTTGCCATTGTTACAATATCAGCTTGAATACCCGAAGCCTGATGTGCGAAAAAATCTCCCGATCGTCCAAAGCCACTTTGAACTTCATCTAATATTAAGACAACGCCATATTTATCAGCTAAATCTCTAAGTCCTTGTAAAAACTCATTCGTTGGCTCAATAATACCAGCAACACCTTGAATACCTTCAACAATAATACCCGCAACATCACCTTCTGATAAAGCTTCTGATACAGCGTTAAGGTTATTTAAAGGCAAGTATCTAGTATTAATTGCTCCATTAAATTCAGATTTTAACTTAGGGCCATCGGTTACCTGTAAGGCGCCTGATGTTCTTCCATGAAACCCTTTTTGAAAAGCTAAAATTTTAGAGTTTGCAGTTTTAAAACTAGCTACTTTTAAAGCGTTTTCAACTGCTTCAGCTCCACTGTTACAGAAAAATAAGCTGTAATTGTCGTACCCTGAAATTTTTCCCAACTTTTCAGCAAAATCAACTTGAAGATTGTTGATTACAGAGTTAGAGTAAAAACCAATGTTATTTAACTGGTTGGTAATTTTCTCAACATAATAAGGGTGAGAATGACCCACAGACATTACAGCGTGACCACCATAAAAATCTAAATATTCAGTTCCTTCTTTATCATAAAGGTAAGCACCTTGAGCCTTTACAGGTTCAACTTGAAAAAGAGGATATACATCAAATAATTTCATCGTAATTTTTTTTTGATCACTTTAAAATGATCAATGATTAAAATTAAAAAGCAACTGTTTTTAAACGAAGACCAGCTTTTTCTTCCAATCCAAACATCAAATTCATGTTTTGAACAGCTTGTCCTGAAGCCCCTTTTAGTAAATTGTCAATTGCACTTTGGATGTAAATATTACCATCATGCAACTCAACCTGAAGCACACATTTGTTTGTATTTACAACTTGCTTTAAATCAAGTGCAACATCTACAAAATGCACAAAAGGGTGGTTTGCGTAAAAGTCTTTATACAACTGCCTAGCCTCCTCTAATGTTCCATCAAATTTAGTGTAAACACTTGCTAAAATTCCACGTGAAAAATTCCCACGGTAAGGGATGAAGTTTACAGCCTTGTTAAAGTTAGGTTGTAAATGCTTTAAGGTAGCTTTTATTTCTTTTAAATGTTGGTGAGAAAACTGTTTGTAAACACTTATATTTCCAGTTCTCCATGAAAAATGGGAGGTGTCACTTGGCACTCTTCCAGCCCCTGTAGAACCTGTTACAGCGCTTACATGAATATCATCCGAAATTTTCCCAGCCTTGGCCAAAGGAAGTAATGTAAACTGAATTCCGGTAGCAAAGCAACCAGGGTTAGCAACTTTTGTCGCCGATTTGATTGCTTCTTTTTGAAATTCAGGTAATCCGTAAATAAAACCAGATTGATCACTTTCGAACTCTTCAATTGAATGACGGAAATCGGTACTTAAATCAATTATTTTTGTGTTTTCAGAAATCGTATTGTCTTGTAAGAATGTTTTTGAAGTCCCATGCGGTAAACACAAGAATAAAACATCAACCTCCAATAACTCATTTGTAAAAACTAAATCAGTTTCTCCTAATAAATCCTTGTGTGTGTTGTGAACTGGGTTTCCAGCTTGCGAGGTGCTGTAAACGTATTTTATATCAACGTTAGGGTGGTTAATGATGATTCGTAATAACTCACCACCAGTATACCCAGCACCTCCTGCTACTCCAACCTTTATCATGATAAAAAATTTTAAATTTTGAAGTCCAAATTTTGAATGATCGAAACCGTTTAAAATTTAAACTTTTTAATTAATCCAATATTGATCCGTTTACTGCGTTGAAAATAATATTTGGAACTGCAGCGATTTTAGAGAAACCTCTAACATCGTCACCGTTCCAAAGTGTATTAATTTCACCGTATTGTGCAGCATCACTATTCATTAAATCATGCTTACTTTCAATTCCTAAAACTTGGAAATGGTTTGGCGATAATTTAACCTTAGCTGTACCCGTAACATACTTCTGAGTGTCTTGTAAAAAGGTTTCAATATTACGCATAACAGGGTCTAAATACTGCCCTTCATGCAACAAGTTTCCGTACCAGTTTGCCAATTGTTCTTTCCAGTACAATTGCCATTTAGCCAATGTATGTTTCTCTAAAGTATGATGTGCTTTTATGATAATTAATGGTGCAGCAGCTTCAAAACCAACTCTACCTTTAATTCCAACAATTGTGTCACCAACATGAACATCTCGTCCAATTCCGTACTGACAAGCAATTTCGTTTAATTTATTAATTGCCGAAACAGGATCTAATTCTTCTCCGTTAATTCCAACAACTTCACCTGCTTTAAAAGTTAATTCAACCGCTTCAGAATCATTTTTTTGAATTTGCGACGGAAAAGCATCTTCAGGTAAAAACTGATCAGAAGTTAAGGTTTCTTTTCCTCCAACAGATGTCCCCCAAATTCCTTTGTTAATAGAGTATTCAGCTTTACTCCAATCTCCTTCAACACCATGTTTTGTTAAAAAATCAATTTCTTCCTGCCGTGTTAAGTTGTTGTCACGAATTGGAGTGATGATTTCAGCTTGAGGGTAAATAATATGGAAAGCCATATCAAAACGAACTTGGTCATTACCAGCTCCAGTACTACCGTGGGCAATAGCATCTGCCCCTAATTCTTTCGCATATTGCGCAATTGCAACCGCTTGAAAAATACGTTCAGCACTAACGGATAAAGGGTAAGTATTGTTTTTTAAGATGTTCCCGAATATTAAGTATTTAATACATTTATCGTAAAACTTATTCGTAACTCTAATTGCCTTATAGGAAGCAACACCAATTGTACTGGCTCTCTTCTCTACAAAAGCTAATTCTTCTTCAGAAAATCCACCTGTATCAACCAATACAGCATGAACTTCATATCCTAAATCTCCTAAGTATTTTACACAGTAAGTAGTATCTAAACCGCCACTGTATGCTAAAACCACCTTTTTCATTACTTAAAATTATTCGCAGAACACTGCAATTACAAGCACAAAGTTAAGAATTAAACGGGAGTTAGGTACGGTATAGTATTGGTTATTTTGATGTGTATATATAGGTGTAAAAATAGTAATAATGATGCTTATCTTTAAGTCATGTTAGAAGCGCCAATTAATTTAACTCAAAAAAGATTAAAAGCCACATGGGAAAAACATGATTTGGTTTTTAAACGCCCAGCAAAAACTTCTCGTGAAACTTTTGAATCAAAGGATACTTATTTGCTTAAAGTTTGTTTTATAGATGAAGCAATTGAAGGTGTTGGAGAATGTAGTCCACTATGGAGTTTAAGCATTGATCCGCGGGAGAATTACAGCGACAAACTAACCTGGGTTTGCGATCATATTAACAATTGGAAAAGCTTTATTTACAGCTCCGATTTAGCCGATTATCCAAGTATTCAGTTTGGATTGGAGACGGCCTTATTGGATTTACAAAACGGTGGAAAACAAATAATTTATCCATCAGATTTTACGCAGGGAAAAACAAATATCGAGATTAACGGATTAATTTGGATGGGTGATTATGACTATATGACTCAACAAATCGAAGCTAAAATTGCAGCTGGATTTAAATGCGTAAAATTAAAAATTGGCGCAATTAATTGGGAAAAAGAAAAGGCATTGTTGCAAAGTATCCGAAACCGATTTTCGGCGGGTCAAATAGAATTACGCGTTGATGCTAATGGAGCTTTTGATTCAACAACGGCAATGGAGAAACTAAAAGTATTGGCTGATTTACAAATCCATTCCATCGAACAACCTATTTTAGCGAAACAATGGGATAAAATGAAAGATCTATGTGCCAAAACACCAGTTCCTATTGCATTAGATGAAGAGTTAATAGGTGTTAAATTGTACGCCGAAAAAGAAGCTTTATTAAAAACCATTCATCCACAATACATTATTTTAAAACCAAGTTTAATAGGTGGAATTAAATCCTGTAATGAATGGATTAAAATTGCCGAAGAAAACAATGTAGGCTGGTGGTCAACATCAGCTTTAGAAGGAAATGTAGGACTAAGTGCAATTGCGCAATTTGCTTTCCAAACAGGCAATCAAATGCCACAAGGTTTAGGCACTGGGCAGTTGTTTGAAACCAATTTTGAAACGCCAATTTTATTGGAAGGGAATACAGTAGTTTTTAAGAAATGAAAAACCTCTACTCAATAAACATAACAAATGTAAATGAATGAAAAATTCAGATTCACAGTACTTAAATTATGATGCGTTTATTCATGGGGATAAAAATGTTCTTAACCTTATAGACAAAAAAATAACTGATCCGATTGGGTAATTAGACTGATGTTGGAAGCACTTCTTCCTTAAGTTAACCATGATTTAGAGGTTTTAAAATTATGGCTATATGTTTGTTGAATTTTTATAAGATTGCATTTGTAAAATTTAGTTCAGCAAGTACCTCTCTTTGGTTCTTGTTCCGTTTGTCAACAAATGAAAAAGCGTATGTAATGTTCCCGCCATTTTCCGTCACCCAGAGCGTAGCGTTGGATCTTTAATTAATTACTTAAAGTTTCAGCAGTCGTACCTCCTTCTGAATGACGGTTTTGGTTGTTTTTTTCTTTTTAAAAGATAGAAGATGGTGTTTCATTTTTAAGTAAACTCCGTTTTTATTGTCTCTGTTTTTGTTTTTTCTGCTTTTGTTAGTTGATTTCCGTCATCCAGAGCGCAGCGTGGGATCTTTAAATAATTACTTAAAGTTTCATACATACTTTATATCGAGAAATTTTTAGAATAAAATATCAGCTCTATGTTTTTGGCTCTCAGTTTTTTTCTTGAATAACAAACTAACCAGGGTTTTGTGATTTAATTTGTGCCCTTCGGATTTAATATTTTTTATTTTACAGCTATAAAAAAGATATTTACTAAATCATAAAAACCTAAATTACAATACTTTAAAGTTAATTAGTAGCTTTTTAAAAAACGTTTTTTTGAATTTTTTTTTTTGTGCACTGAAAAACTGTTTTTTATTTTTACTTTCTTTTTAAAACTATCTTAAGTTCTCTAACGTAATTAAGGAACTTTTGATTTAAGAATGCGATAAATGTATGACCAAGCCAGTACAAATAAGCTGATATTATATTCAAAAAATTTCTCGATATAAAGTAT
>JAQXEE010000093.1 GCA_029251005.1 Flavobacteriales bacterium
ACCTAAGTCAACTTCCACTAAAACATTACCAACAGTTCCAGTTTCTTTCACTAACCACTCGGAACTTAACCGTTGCGTAAAAGTACCTGTTAAACCACTTGAGTCTGTTGATACCGCCCTTGTAACACTATTTTTTTGAGCCCAAACTAAAGCCGATTTATCCGTTGCTATTTGCGTAGTGTTTGCCGCATTTGTTGCAGCAATTGCTTGGGTTGAAATAGTCATTTTTGCATTTGTATTATTCGCTTTAGATTGCTTCCTGTTGGACGACGTAATATCATCCCGCCGAATTCCAGCAATCATAGTATTGTAGTTGGAATTGTATGTCCAAGTACTGGTTCCATCTGAGTTTATGAAATTATCTGTACTTTCTGTCGATAACCCATACTTGTTGTTCAAGTAAGAAAGTATTTTTTGATCTTCCGTTGCCGTTGGGGTTTCATCTAAAATGATGATTTCAGCAATTAAACCGTCGTAAGTTTCGCCACCAGCTGAATTTGATCCGATGTTAAAATCCCATGGACTTTTCCCCGATGTGTAACTAGTATTATTATCAGACTCAATAAGATCACCGTCTCTTCTAATGTATCTTCTAGTTCCGGTTGGAGTGGTGTTTGCAGCGCTAGTTGTACTACCCATAGAATATAAATGCGTTTGATCAACTACTATTCCTGCGTCTGCCTCGGTAGCATGAAGGCTTCCATTGTTCTGGTGATTTTTTCCATAAATAAGTTGTATTGGATAAGTAGGAGTACTATGATGTCTAAACATTAAATAGCGTGCCCTGTTGTTGGCGTTACTTCCAGCTCCATTACGTAAAGTTTGCCGAAAAATGGTTCTCACAGAGGAAACATTACTTGACTGACAAACAACATATACGAACAAATCACTCTTTGTTTCCTCAGCGCCGGTTGATTTATTTTTTGTAATACCACCAGTAATTATTAGGCGGCTTGATGAAAAATCCAATGCCGGGTAGCCATTAATTCCATCTGCTACATAGGTAGGGCCAGCACTCAACACCTCAACAGCTGTAAAAGGTGTAGCTGTTCCTCCTATTGCTTGACTTTTCCATGATGTCACCCTTTGGCCATCCGTTGTCGTGTTTGTTCCCGCATCCGCTCTTAACCAAAGTAGAGTCTTTTCGTAATTACCACCTGGACTAGGCTGTTTGGTTGCCAAGGTAAAGTGGTCGCCATCGGAGAAATTAACATCGTTAAATGTTACTTTGTCACCAGATAAAGTAGAACCTGCTATTCCTGATGCTCCCGATGCGAAGTTATCGTTGTCATCTACTAATAAATAATAATCGGATGCCTCATCACCAATTAAAAACCCAAAATCAGAAATATCTATCTCAACATGCACGTTTTCAACTGTTCCCGTCATTTCTACCACCCATTCTCTATTTATTCTTGCAAAATAACCCGTTGGAAGCTCATCATTAGTGATGTCAGATAGAGAAGCATTGTCATTCCCCCAAAGAAGAAATTCACCATTGTCAAGGGACGTTCCATTTGCAGCATTGTTGACTGCAATAGCCTCGGTACTCATGGTAACAATAGCGTCACTGTTAACTGATTTAGATTGTTTTTGTAACAATCCCGATCCCGCATCATATCCAATACCGGCAATGTCGTATTGATAAGCACTATTGGCAGCATTGTCCCAAATTGTAGTTCCATCTGAGCTCAAATAGTTCATTGAGGCTAATGTTATTCCATATTTAACGGATAAATAAGATTGAATTTTATCTTCCTCTGTTGCCGTTGGGATGCCATCGTATATAATTATTTCTGCCATATCACCATCGAGTTCCCAACCAGACCAATATCCTATGTAAAAGGGGTTGGTTCCTCCTGATCGTTGATCAACTCCGTTGGTTCTAGAAACAATATTATTGTCTCTTGTTATGTATTTTCTATATCCATCTTGTGGAGTACTGGTGATTTGAGCAGACCCTGTTGACCATAAATACGTTTGATTATTATTTCCTCCCCAAGCACCATTTGTTCTTCCATTAGTATTAGTTGCTCCCTCATAACTATAAGCATGGCCATCGTTATAAAGTCCAAATCCAAAAAGACCAGAGCTTTGTGCTTGTGAAAAAAACATATTTTTGCCATTATCATGGCGATTAAAAACTACATAAGTAAACATACTTGCTTTTTGACCACCTTCATAAATTCCACCAGTAACTTTAAAATGGTTTGCGCCATTACCAGGGAATTTAAGCATTGGATTAAAATTAATTCCATTCTCCCAATAATCTGCTCCATTTCCGCCTTTGTTAGCTGCCCAGGAATTATCCGATTGATCCGTCCAAGTAGAAACAATAGCATCATCGGTAGTAGTGTTTGTACCCGCATCGGCCTTCCACCAAGCATGTAAATTTGAACTTATCCCACCAGGGCTCCCCTTCACTTCTGCTGTTACAGCTGTTCTAGGAGATGATGTACAACTTCCGTCATCCGCTTCCGCATAAAATATGGTGGTTGCGGAAATATCTGGAGTAGCCCAGTTTGCTCCCGAAGCAACAGTAGCCTCTGCAGTTCCACCCGCAAGTGTGGTGTACCATTTTATATTACCACTCCCTGTACTGGTTGTGGCTGTTAAATTTACTGAGCCTGCACCGTCGGCATAATTTCTTGATCCACCACTTGAGGTGGCAACCGTAAAGTTCGCATCAAAGGACACTGCACTACCATAACTCGTACCAACACTGTTGGTAGCATAGGCTCTCGCATAGTATGTTGTACCTGAACTTAATGAACTTATTGCTTTTGTGTAGGCACCATCACCAGTACCACCTTCAGTTTCCGTTGTAGACGATCCATCCATAGAGCCGAGTTCTGAACTGTTAACATCGGCTTCAACTGTACCAATTATAAAACCTCTAGCTGTAACAGATGCTGTACCTTCATCCGTAACATCACCTCCTAACGTTGCGGAATTACAATTTATTACTGTTGCTGACGATGTTGAAACTGTGGGTGCAACATCACAAGTGAAAGCAGTTAAACTTGCCGTAACAGTTTTGGTCGATGCATCAAACAATAAATAAATCCATTTATTTACGGTGTATTGAGAGCTTACCTTTAATTTTTGAGCATCCCAACCTGTGCCTGAACCACTCCAGCCGTCAGCCTTTATACCTGTCCCGTTCCAAGAATAATCAATTCTAGCGTTATTCCAAGACTGTTGTATAAATGAGGTGGTATATTTATTTGTTCCACATGAAGTAGGTGCCTGATGACTCGAATGAAGTGACCCACCATGGTAGGTTATTTGCGCCTCCGCAAAAACGGAAGCCAATAAAAACAAGGCAACTATAATAACTCTTAAAGAAACGAACTTTGCGTAAATATTTTTCATTTTTTCAAA
>JAQXEE010000098.1 GCA_029251005.1 Flavobacteriales bacterium
GAATAATTTTGTGTAATATGAGATTGGTTCCCACCCGTAGAAGCTTAATAACATTAGCAGAACGTAATATTTAAAAATTGATTCTTTCATTTACAACTTCAAAGGCGAAAATATAACCCTTAAGTTGATCAGTTAAAAGTCTCCTTTAAGCTATTATAATATTTTCTTTAATAGTTTAACTGCATGAGACAGCTCATTTACATCCTAATTATTTTATTGTTTCCCAAAAAGTCAAACGGAAACAACGGGTTAATAGATTTTGTATCTAATCAAAAAAGCAATCCATCACTTTTCGATTTTAAAAGTGTGAAACAAGTTTTCACACTTTATGAAAATAAATATTTTTTAAGAGAATGGAATTCGGTTACAGCAGGAGTTACAACTGGAGATTCGAAAAACGGAACCAGTTTAATTTACCAACAAAAGGGCAATTCAAAATTTTCAAAAAGTAAAATAAACTTTAATTACGCAAAATTATTCACACCCCAGTTTAGTGCAGGAATTGGCGTAACCTTTATCTACTACCAACAAGCTGAAATTCAAAATAATCCAAGACAACTATGTCCTTCTTTTGGTTTTAAATATCAAGCAAAACCAAATTTTACAATTTGGAGTTCCATCTACCAAGATCGTTTAAGCTCTTTCTCTAAAAGTTTACCAAACACAATTAACCTATCAGGAAAATACTTTTTTAATGAATCATTTAAATCAACTTTAAGTTTTACATCCAGCTTAAAAAATGAGATTCAATTTGGTTTGTGGGGTAAACTTGCTAAAACAATTGAAACAGGCGTTTTAGCATCAAACTCATCAGAACCTTTATCAGCAGTTATTATATTATTAAAAGGTAATATTAAAATAGTTAATAGTTATGCTTACCATACAACACTAGGAATCACATCTAACCTCGGATTAAGCTGTAAATGGGGAAGTTAATCGGTATAATACTAATTCTATTTAGCCTAATTTCAAAAGCACAATCCCCTATTGATAAAGCTCTGGTTTTTTGGCAAGAAATGAATAATCAGGAAATTGAACTTGAGGAGTTTACCAATAACCTTCAATTCTACCTTGAACATCCTTTAAATGTAAATAACCTAACATTAGAGCAAATTCAAAACTTCCCACTCATTAACCTCAAACAATTTCTAATTATTCAACATTTTAAGCAAAAAAATGGTGATTACTTTTCTATTCAAGAATTTTATCTGCTTCCGCAATTCTCTAAGTTATATGTAGAAATATTAGCACCATTTATTTCCTTTACGCCTTCAATAGAAAAAGAAAAATTACGATTGTATTTCTTATCAAGAATCATCATCAAACCTGAAAACACAAAGGGCTTCCTAAAGAGCGATTCATCGGGATATTTAGGTTCAAAACTACATCTCTATAATCGATTTCAAATAAAATCTAAATCACAAAGAGGTTTTATCAGTTGGGAAAAAGACAAAGGTGAAATTTCATTTATAGGTAATACTTATAAATATGGATATCAACGAAACGTTAAGGGTATTATTAAACAAATAAACTTAGGTTCCTTCTCTGCTCATATTGGTGAAGGATTAATTCATTCGAACAATTTTATCATTGGTAAAACAAATCCAATAGAAAGCTTTCAAGCCATAACTGCTCCAATCAAAATTAATTCGGGCGCGTCCGAATATAATTTTGAGAATGGAATAGCTGTAATGTCTAGATATAAATCAATATCCAACACCTCATTTTATTCTCGTAAAATAATTAATGGAGAAATTGAGAATGGAGCCATCAAATCTATTAAATCTGATGGGCTTTATAACACCTATAGCCAACTAGAAAAGAAAAATATTGGTGCAATATCAACCTATGGTGCTCTAACACAATTCAAGTGTAATAAAACAATAATTGGATATAATTTTACATTCAAATCATTATCTAGCGAGTATAAACCACCCGATACATACTACAACAAAAATTATGGACTCGACGCTTATAATCTAAACCAAAGTTTAAACTATAAGTTCCTTAGCAATAAATGGTTACTAAGAGGTGAATTGGCAATTGACAAAGAATTAAACAAGGCCAGCAATCATTTCTTTTCATTTTCTCCCGATGATGATTTTAACATTTTAATTAACATGCGATCTTTCTCTTCGAAATACAAATCATACCAATCGTCAACATTTAGTGAAAGCAGCAGGGTTCAGAATGAAAAAGGGGTTTACTTTGCTGCTGAATGGAATTTACCTTCATTGAAACTTTACAGCTCGATTGATTTTTTTTCACACCAAACACCTAAATACCTCGTTCACCTTCCGAGCCAAGGAAAGGAGTTTACATTATTTGGAAATTGGAGAATAAACGATTCAACATCCTTAAAACTATTTTATAAAATCGAACAAAAAGAGGAAGATGATAACAGTTTAATTTTAGACAAATTAACCGGCCGAACTTCACAACATTTATATGCTTATTTTAAAATAAGACTCACTGAAAACCTACGATTTATTTCTAGGTTTGATTTCACAACTTATCAAAAAAAATCAGAAGTATATAAAGGTCAAGCAGCTTATTTTGATTTTATTTATCGCAAGAAAAAACATCAGTTTGCAAGCCGACTAGCTTGGATAGATACAGAGAATTGGCAAACTCGAATATACGCTTATGAATATGACATGCTCTACAACTTCAGCATCCCAGCTTATTATGATGAAAGTTTTCGGTATTACATTAATTATAGTTTCAAGCCAACATCAAAAGTTCAATTTTGGATTAAGTATGGTAGAACAATATTCCCGCAGAAAACCACTATAGGAAGTGGTTTAGAAGAGTTAGAAGGAAGCTATAAGAGCGAGCTAAAAACCCAAGTTAGAGTTCGTTTTTAAAATGAATAATGCATTTTATCATACCCAGCCTCACCTCCTCCAAATCTAAAAATTAAACCAATTTCATGAGACCCTCCAGTAGCATTGTGGTCTATTCCACTAGTTGTCACATCAAATGAATAATTAAATCGAATGCGTTCAAAGTTCACACCAGCTCCTAAAATCACAGCATCTTCCCTTCTAATACCTATAAATAATAAAGCAAATTTATAACGTGTTGAACCACCAATGAGTACTTGGTCAAAACTAGCCTGATTTTCATATTTAACAAGGGGTGTTATGAACCAATTTTCAGCAAAATTGAATTCATACTTCCCGTATATAGTATATCTTCTTGGTAATTTTGAAGTTGTTCCGGTAAAGGATTCATTCGGCTCAAACAAGTTTGAAGTTGTAAAACCAACATTACCATTAAATATTTTCAAATCAATTCCTACTGAAAAATTCACAAAGTTAATAATTGATATATTATCCTTAGATGTAGAGTCTGAAATAAACCCAAGTTTATTATCAATCATATCACCAAAAGTTAAAGAAGTATAATCAACTGATTTTTGATAAAACTGAGAACCAATCCCTAATCCTAACTCAACATCATCACCTAAATCCCATCGCTTGGCAGCATTAGCTCCTAGAGCAGTTGTATAAATAGAGTTTCCTGCATTATCATTTAAAATAGTGATTCCAAATCCTAACTTGTTACTATCCAAACCCTTTTGCAAACCTAAATTAACCGTTCTATATCCTTTTATTCTAGGCCATTGATTACGATACTGAGCATTCGAAACCCAACCATTTAATGCACCAGTTAATGCAGGATTCAAGTACATTGATGAAGTATATACTTGAGAAAAATGAGGATCTTGTGCTATTGAAAAAAAACCAGATACAACAAGTAATAAAACTACCAATTTTTTCATCTTACAAAATACAATAAAAATATTTTTTAACAAAGGTCTAATACTTAAAAACAGAATTTTAAAAGTAAATCATCCAATTCCTAGAGTACAATTAGCTTTACTAAAAAGCCCATTGAAAAAAATAAGAAGTGGATATCTTATTACTGGTAGGTTAAATGATAGAATTTAATAATTATACAAACATAATTTCCTTCACCATTTCTGTTCCCACTTTCTCATTTAAAGTTTTAATTAATTTTGATTTGGCGTAAGCTAATTCATTGCGGAGTGCTGCAGAATCTAACCGAATTAATAATCTTCCTTCTATTAATTGCTTCGAAACAGTATGTTTTGCAATTGCAGGACCTAAAGCATTATCCCAAGCCTCATAAATACGAACTTCGTTCATTTTTACATTTAGCTTATAAGTATCCATCAACTCATCAAGAGCATCCCCCAATTTTATTTGATTACTTTTCTTTTTCATATTATGGTGCCAGCCTTTTCTTTTTCCATACCCCCTCTTTTAATTCAAAAACTATTCGATCATGTAATCGACTAGGTGCACCTTGCCAAAACTCAAAATAAGTGGGAACTAATCTTAAGCCACCCCAGTTTTTAGGTCGAACAACCTCTTTCCCTTCAAAATCTATTTTAAGTTGTTCTACATTTTTAATTAATTCTTCTCTATTAGCAATTTCTGAGCTTTGTGGAGACGCCCATGCACCTATACGACTACCCAAAGGACGATTCATAAAATAGTCATCCGACTCCTTGTCGGTAACCTTTTCAACAATCCCCTCTACTCTAACTTGCCGTTCCAATTCCCTCCAAAAGAATGTTATCGAAGCATTAGCAACCTGTTCGGTCTCTTTTGCTTTATCACTGTTGTAATTTGTAAAATAAGTAAATCCTTTTTCATCCAATTTTTTTAGTAAAACAACTCTACCTCTTGGTTGTCCGTTACTAACAGTACTCAAGATCATTGCGTTTGGATCGCGTTTTATTTTTTCTAAAGCAACTTTATACCAACCATGAAACAATTCAAAAGGATTGTTTGGTAAAGCTTCTAGTTCCAATGGATCGTTTTTAGTGTAATCTAACCTTTGATTATAAATATTCTCAGTCATTATTCCGCATCATTTAGTTTTGCAATCACTTTATCAACTTCGGTTTCCGTCTTTTTTAATTTATTTGAGCAAACATTCAATAATTTACTTGCCCGTTCTACCTTTTTAGCCAATTCATCAACGTCTATATTTTCGTTTTCAATATCGTTAACAATATTTTCTAACTCCTCAACAGCATCTTTATAAGTTAATTTTTGATCACTCATTATTTAATAATTTTTGATTTAACAATCCCGTCCCTTAATTTCAACTGAACTTCGTCTCCTACTTTTAATTTTGACTTACCTGTAACCACTTCATTATCCTTGTAAACCATAGCATAACCTCTTTTTAAAACATTTTCGGGGTGGATTAATTGAATTGTTTTGGTAAATAACTTTAATTCTGATTTTTGCTTATTAATTATTTGTTTTGGAATAATTTTCAAAACCGATTCTGCTTGCATTAATGTCCTTTTCTGAACAGCAAATAAAAAATCTTTCGAATCTCTAATTGTATTTATAGATTGTTTTAAAACTTTCTTTTTAGACCATATAAAGTTTTGTTTTACTAATGGCAGTTGACTCTTAATCCGAGTTAATTCTATTCTGTTTTGCTCTAATACTTTTTGAGTCCCAGACTTTGTATCGTGTGAGAGGTTTCGGAGCAAAGCTTTGTTTTTATTTACTCGCTCTCTTGTAAAATATACTAATGCTTCTTTTAAACCTAAGTAGTAATCTTCAAAAGACTGTAGCTTATCAATTAGAAATTCTGCAGTAGCCGTTGGTGTCTTCAACTTAGTATGTGAAACCATATCGGCAATTGTTTCATCTCTCTCATGCCCAATCCCTGTTAAAACAGGCAATGAACATTGCGCTATTTTTTTCCCAAGCTCGTAATTATCAAATCCCGCTAAGTCCAAACTAGCTCCTCCTCCTCTAATTATTACAATACAGTCAAAAGTTCCTTCTGCTACAATTTTATCGATGTTACCGATTACCGACTGCTCAACTGCCTCGCCTTGCATTACCGATTGAAAAATTTGAGTTTCAAAAATAAAGCCTTGTGAGTTATTATTAATCTGGTTAATAAAATCACCATAACCTGCAGCTGTCTCACTAGAAATCACTGCAATTTTTTTAGGCACTAACTCTAATAAAACTTGAGAGTTCAACCCCATCAAACCTTCATTTGAAAGCCTTTTAATAATCTCCTTTTTCTTTCGTTCTAAATCACCTAAGGAGTAGCTTGGATCTACATTTTTGACAACTAAACTTATACCGTATTGTTCATGAAAACTAATACTTACACTAAACAAAACCTTCATTCCTTTTTGTAAAGGAACTCCAGTTACAGATATAAAACTAGATAAAATTTTATCGTATTGAAACTTCCAAATATTAGCCCTCATTCGAGCGACAATCTTATTAGATTTCCGTTCTACTAAATCCAAATAACAGTGTCCGGCCCCCGCAACTCTCATCTCTGCAATTTCAGCTACTAACCAAATTTCATCTAAGAAATTCATCTCAATCGCTTCGCGAATGAGACCGTTTAGTTGTGATAAAGAAATGTGCTCTAAGTCTGACATGTAAAACCAATATCTATTCAAATTTAATCAATTCCTTTGTTTAATTTTCACTCGATAATAAGTTGTTAATTAAATGACAACTTATTACTTTTCTTTAACTTACAAAAGTCGTACTTTAGAATTTGGTACGGCAGTTGATTAAAGATAGAAAAACCGCAGAAAAACATGAAATTAGTTCTCAGGCTTAGCCTTTTTTTAATAATTTTTTCAGCCTTAAAAGTTAATGCTCAAAATTGTGAGCAAAAGCCAACAGGAGATAAAATGATTGCCAACGATTACTTCTCGTACGGAATGTACCCATGTGCACTTAAAGAATATCAATTAATTTATGCATCTAAACCTAAAAACAAAAAAATAAATCATAGAATTGCCCAGTGCTACTTAATGTCACCGGGCGGAAATAAAAGTAAAGCAATTAAATATCTAACTTTTTTAATCGAACAAGAAAGCGTTAGCAAAGATGTATACTTCGAACTAGGCCAAGCCTATCTTTACGCTCAAAAATTTGATAAAGCAATTGATTTTTTTGACAAATATGAAACCATAGCTAAACCATCTGGAGATGATTTAAAAACTTTAGAGAAATTTAAAGACTGTGCTTCTTTCTCAAAAGAACTTGTAAAGCACCCCTTAAATGTTACATTCGAAAATTTAGGTAAAGATGTAAACAGTGAACATAATGATATGCAACCTTACCTCACAAATAAGGAAGATTTTATTTATTTCACTACAGATAGAAAAGGCACTCGTGGAGGATTCCCTCTTGGCGATGGTTATGTTAAAGATGTATTTATCACAAAAAATAAAAAAGGAAGAGACGCTTATAAATCTGCTCGTGGGGTTAGTGGAACATTTAACACCGATTTTTCCGAGGAAATGGCTGGAGGTTCAGCAGATGGAGGTCATTTGTTCGTTGCATCAGATGAGCAATTTCAAACCTATAACCTTAAATATTCTAGTAAACCACCCAAAAAGAGATCATATTCATCATTGGTGAATTTAGAAGGTATCAACGGCCGAAATAGCAATGAATTAAGTGCTACAATAACAAATGATGGATCATTTATTATTTTCTCATCAAATAGAGATGGTGGTTTCGGAGGTTTTGATTTATGGATGAGTAAAAAATTACCAAACAATAGTTGGGGAATTCCAATTAATATGGGACCTAAAATAAATACTCAATTTGACGAAAACTTCCCCATGTTCAAAGAGAATCAGGATAAAATTACATTTTCCTCTAATGGGCATCCAGGAATGGGTGGTTATGATTTATTTGAAACTACCTTCTCCAAAGACTTAAAGACTTGGACAGGTCCAAAAAACTTAGGTTTCCCTATAAATACTGCTTACGACGATAACAATATAATTTTTGTTAAAAAGGGTCGATACGCTTATAAATCTGACATCAGAAAAGATTCAAGAGGAATGAGAGATATTTATAGAATAACCTTTAATGATGTTCAACCAACTTACACTGTAGTAAAATCGAACATTTTCGCTGACACTTTAGCAAACATAACTGCAATAGCTGAAATGCTTGAAAAAGAAATCAAGCATAACAAAAACTTGTATGATTCATTGAAAACAATGGATACCGATTCTAGTACTGTTGATTCTATTAAACATTTATACTTTGACTATATGGGAAGATTAAACGCTTTAGATCCCATTACAAACAACATAGTAGAGGTGAGAAATAAAGAAGGTAAACTTTACGGGAAATACACTCCGAACTCAAGAAATGGAGGTTTTATTATGATACTTGAACCAGGGTTATACGAAGTCAATATTCTACACAATGGTTATGAAGCTTTCACTAAAAAAATAAGGATTTTCGACAAAATTAATTACACACCGAAATTAAAGCGAGATTTCTACATAAAGCCTAAAGCTTCACTCTAATTTATTATGGAATTAAAATTAAAAAGGCCAATTTGTTTCTTCGACCTTGAAACTACTGGAACAAATGTGTCTACGGATCGAATTGTAGAAATTGCAATCACAAAGGTTTTTCCTGATGGAAGAAAAGAAGAAAAATGTAGAAAAATTAACCCTACTATACCAATCCCCTTAGAATCATCCTTAGTTCATGGGATTTACGATGATGATGTAAAAGACGCTCCTTCTTTTAAACAAGTTGCCAAAGGAATGTACGAATTCTTAAAAGACTCAGATTTAGCTGGTTTTAATTCAAATAAATTTGATGTTCCTTTGCTACTTGAGGAATTTGAACGTGTTGGGATTGAATTTGACCTAGAGGGAGTGAATTTAGTTGATGTTCAAAACATTTTTCATCAAATGGAACAACGAACTTTAGTTGCCGCATATAAGTTCTACTGTGATAAAGACTTAACAAATGCACATAGTGCCGCCGCTGACACAAATGCAACTTACGATGTATTAAAATCTATGTTAGACATGTACAATGGAGTTGAGTTCACAAATAGAGATGGAGAGGTATCAATTCCCGTGATTAATGACATGGAAAAATTAGGTGTCTTCTCAAAAAGAAATAATAATGTTGATCTTGTAGGACGATTCTCTTACAATAAGGAAAATATAGAAGTTTTCAATTTTGGAAAACACAGAGGAAAACCTGTTGAGCAAGTTTTATCTGAAGAGCCTTCTTATTATGCTTGGATGATGAATGGCGATTTCCCAATAAACACGAAAAAAGTATTGGAAAGTATTAAATTAAGGATTTTACAAAAAAAATTCGGAGAATAAATACTCCTATCTATGAAGATAATTTGTATCGGAAGAAATTTTTCAGACCACGCGAAAGAGCTTAACAATGCCCAACCAACAGAACCCGTTGTTTTTTTAAAACCTGATACGGCTTTATTAAGAAATAACGATCCGTTTTTCATCCCTGACTTCAGTAATGATGTGCATCATGAAGTAGAACTTATTGTAAAGATTAATAGATTAGGTAAAAATATACAACCTCAATTCGCAAATAAATATTTTGATGAGATTGGACTTGGCATAGACTTTACAGCTCGTGATTTGCAAGACGATTTAAAAGGAAAAGGTTTGCCATGGGAAAAATCAAAAGCATTCGATTCGTCTGCCGTAATTTCTAAAAACTTTATTAATAAGTCAGCGTTTGAAAAAATAAACAATATTGATTTTCATTTGGAAGTAAATGGTAATAAAGTCCAAACTGGAAATACCAATCAAATGCTTTTTAATATAGAGGAATTAATTTGCTACGTATCAAAATACTTCACCCTAAAAATTGGTGATTTGATATATACTGGTACTCCATCCGGAGTTGGTAAGGTTAATATTAATGATGAGTTAGTAGGTTACTTAGGTAGTACTAAAATGTTTGATTTTAAGGTTAAATAATGAAAACGCTCTTTTATATATTTTGCGCTGTCACACTCTTCTCCTGTACTAAGCTTGAAAACAGATTAGAAGGTTCTTGGTTTGTCACCTATCTAATTAATGACTCAAAAACAAACGATTTTACACTTCAATTGGAGAAAGATGGAACTGGATTAAAAAATGGCCAAATTGAATTAACTTGGAGCTTAAAAAAGAAAGTTTTATCCATAACTATATCGAACCACACTGTAAATTGGGATAACGGTAGAAATAAAAAAAATGAACAATACTTCCTTACAACGGATAGTTTAGAAAACTTTCATCGAATGGAGATGGAAAGAATCCAAGAATAATTGTGGATATTCCTACAGTTATATAATTATTGTAAAAATTAGATTTATGCAAAAAAAATTCGGTGTTTTAAACTTAGTAGTTGTTTTAACATTTATTTTAATGAGCTGTAGCGAAGCTTCTTTAGCCGTTGATACAGCTAAAACTTCAATTACCGCTACTGATTCTTCAAGAACAGAACTTAATAATTGTGAAGCTGAATCTTCTAAAGCATGTTGCGCTAAAAAAGATGTGAAAAAACATTATAAAATTGATAGTACTAAAACTTGTAGTACTGACTCAGTAACTTGTGCCGAAATGAAAGCGAACTTAAACGGTAAGTAACAAAGGAAAGCTAGAATTCAAGAGCGCTTAAAATAAGAGTTTAAGTAAGATGGCACGGTAATAATACCGTACCATCTCAATTTAAAAAATATTTTCAATGTCGTATGGTTAAAATATTGTCTAGTTATTCGTGGCTATTTTTTTTTATTCCCTTAGGACTATACTTATAGCCTTGATCAAATATTCGAGAATAAATGAAAAAATTATAAATAAATTAAAGATTTTATTAAAGTTTAAACTAAAAACTACTTCTTTTTACCCTTTCGTTTTGGCTTTGGTACTTTTGCTTTCGACTTCCCTCGCCCCTTTCCTTTATTTTTATGCTTATCACCTTCCTCAGCAATAAATTTATATGCTTGTATTGTTTTATGATTTGCTTTATTAGGATTTTTTAATGCTGCTTTTTTTCGATCGTGAAACGCTCCTTGATATGTAGGATCTTCCTTTCGCTTTTGACGATCTATTTCTCTTGCAAAAGCTTGTTTTTCGTCATACGAAGTATCTAATAATTCTACTTCTTTTGGAATTTTTAAAAGTTTAATTTCTTGGCCAATTAATTCTTCTATTTTCCTTATGTGATAATGTTCTACTTCGGACGCAAATGTAATTGCCACGCCTTCTTTCTCTGCTCTACCAGTTCTACCAACACGATGAACATAGTCCGTATACATAACGGGAGCATCAAAGTTAATTACGTGTGAAACTTCGCTTACGTCGATACCTCTTGCAGCAACATCAGTTGCTACAATTCCTCTTATCTTTCCTTCACTAAACTCCTCGTATGCATTTAATCGCGTATTTTGTCCTTTGTTGGCATGAATTGCTTTCCATTCACCAATTTCCATTCGATTTAAATACTTGTGTATATTTTCTGCAGTTTCTCGCGTTCGTGCAAATATTAAGACTCTACTATACTCTTCATGAATACGGAGTAAATAAACCAGTAAGTTTAACTTCGTTTTAGCATTTGGAACACGATAAAGATATTGATCAACTAAATCGATTACCATCATATCAACGTTAACCTCAACCTTCACAGGGAAATCTAAAAACTCTTCGGTTAATTCTTCAACTTTAGGGTGAAATGTAGCCGAAAAAAGCAAGTTCTGTCGCTTATTTGGAATGATTTCTAAAATACTATTTAACTGAGGTAAGAACCCCATATCCATCATTTTATCAGCTTCATCCAATACTAAAGTTTGGACTTTCTTCAAATAAATTTCTCCTCTTGAGTAAATATCCATGAAACGACCAGGAGTAGCTACAATTAAATCAACACCTTTTTGAACCTCTTTAAGTTGAGCTTGCATTCCCATACCTCCAATTAGTCTACAACATCTAATATCAGTATTAACAGCATATTTCACAGCGTTTTCATAAACCTGAACAGCCAATTCCCGTGTAGGAACAAATATTAAAGCTCGTGGATGATCACCTTGAGCGTAGTTGAGTTTTCGTAAAATAGGTAAAACGAAAGCAGCTGTTTTACCTGTTCCGGTTGGTGCAATACCTAAAACATCGTGACCATCTAAAATCTTAGGAATAATCTGCTCCTGAATTGGAGTTGGCTTTTTATAACCCAAATCAGCAATCGCACTTAACAATTGCTTATTCAATTTTAGTTCGTCGAAATTCATAATCTACTTATTTCTCCAACAACAATTCTATTTGCTGTTTCATTAATTTAATCACCCCTTCATCAATTATTTCCCCTTCTTTATTTAAGACATTAAACACTTGAGAAACTGGTGGTTTAATTGGAATAACATTCATATTAAGATAATTTAAAATATTTGTTAAATCATCCATGCCCCTCGCATTACCTTGTCTTCCTGAAGCAACACCCACCAAAGCAGCCCACTTTCCAGGTGTTTGTTTAGGATTCCAACCTTCGATAAAACTTTTAAGAATCCCAGGAAAGCTACCGTTATATTCAGGGGAAACAATTACTATTTTATTAACACTGATAATAAACTGCTCTACAAGGCGATCAAAATCTTCATTTTTCTCCCCATACAAAGCACTAAATAAAAAGTCTTTTGGCAAATCACTTAAATCAAGAATCTGACACGATGCGCCCTCTTGTTTTAGGAGCTCAACATACCCTTTGGCTATCTTGAGTGTTTCATTGTTTTTACGGTTAGTTGCAGCTATAATTGAAATCATAATCAGTTATTAACAATTCACAAAATTTTGTTTAAAATTCAGCTTCTAAACAAAGGTTTTAAAACTTAAATTTGTTCTACCTGAAATAAGTCTGAAATGCCTATTTTAAAAGGTAATTCAACAAATTTAAGCATTAAATCTACGAAGAACATTACCTTTTGGAGATTATACGCTTAAAGGAAAAATTAAATATTTAGAACATGGGAAAAATTATAGCAATAGCCAACCAAAAAGGTGGAGTTGGAAAAACAACTACAACAATGAATTTGGCTGCAGCCCTAGGGGTATTGGAAAAGAAAGTTTTAGTTATTGATTCTGATCCTCAAGCTAACGCAACTTCTGGTTTAGGTTTTGACCCAAGAAATATTACAAACGGTATTTACGAATGCCTAATTAATGAAGTAGAAGCGAAAGATATTATTTTAACCACAACTTCACCAAATGTAGATATCATACCTGCACATATTGATTTAGTTGGTGCTGAAGTTGAAATGATCAACTTGCCCAATCGTGAGAAAATGATGAGAATGGCTCTTGAGCCTATTAAAGATAATTACGACTTCATTATTATTGACTGCTCACCGTCTTTAGGTTTAATTACGATTAACTCTTTAACCGCAGCAGACTCTGTAATTGTTCCTGTTCAATGTGAATATTTTGCCTTAGAAGGCTTAGGAAAGCTTTTAAACACAATTAAAATCGTTCAAACTCGAATTAATAACAGCCTTACAATTGAAGGTATTTTATTAACGATGTATGACACGAGATTAAGATTATCAAACCAAGTTGTAGACGAAGTTAAAACTCATTTCCAGGATTTAGTTTTCGATACAATCATCCAAAGAAACACCAAATTAGGTGAAGCTCCCTCGCATGGAGAATCAATAATTATGCATGATGCAAGCTCAAGAGGTGCTACTAACTATTTAAACTTAGCAAGAGAGGTTCTTCAAAAGAACAATCAAACTGAGATGAATCAGGAAGACAAAATCATTGATTTTGATGGGAAAAGCGGATTGGGAGAAGCAGAAAAAGAAAACGTTAACAATGGCTAAGAAACAAGCTTTAGGTAGAGGTTTAGGAGCATTACTTTCTGATGCAAGCACAGATGTGACTTCAAGTCTTAGTGTGGCGCAAACAAGCACAGCTGTTGTTGGAAATATTGCGATGCTTAAAATCAATAAGATTGAAGCTAACCCATTCAATCCAAGAATCGAATTTGAAAAAGAAGGATTAACAGAATTAGCTTCTTCTATTAAAGAATTAGGAATCATTCAACCATTAACCGTAAGAAAATTAGGAAATGATAAATATCAAATCATTTCTGGAGAAAGAAGATATAGAGCATCTCAAGTTGCCGGATTAACTGAAGTACCTGCATATATTCGTATCGCAAATGATCAAGCAATGCTCGAAATGGCATTAGTAGAAAACATTCAACGAAGAGATTTAAATCCAATGGAGATTGCATTTTCATACAAACGTTTAGTAGAGGAATGTGATTTAACACAAGAAGAGTTAGCGGATAGGGTTGGAAAAAAAAGATCTTCTACTTCTAACTACTTAAGACTACTAAATTTACCTGCCGAAATTCAAAATGCATTAAAAGAGAAGATCATTTCATTTGGTCATGCTCGAACTTTAATTGCTTTAGACGATGAGGAAGTTCAATCATATATTTTTGATATGATTGTCTCCGAAAAGCTTTCTGTACGAAAAGTTGAAGAGTTGGTTAAAGAAACAAAAGAAGCTCAAAAGGCAACTTCAGAGAAGAAACCAACATCTAAAAAAGAAGATGCCTTATCATTCTCCCAGCAAAAGTTCAAGGATGATCTTGTTTCTCTTTTAAATTCAAAAGTGAAAGTTAAGCCAGGTAATAATGGTGGAGGAAATCTCGTTATCTCGTTTAAATCTGAAAAAGATTTAGAAAGAATCATGAAAATAATTGATGCGTAAACTAATTACATCTTATTTTTTATTTTTTAGTTTCTTAGCTGCTTCTATTGCTCAAACAGATAGCTTATCTATTAATACAATAGAACCTGAGGATTCAAATAGTATTAAGCCTCCAAAAGTACTTAAAGAAAAGAGTCCTCTAAAAGCTTCTTTGCTGAGTACATTTATGCCGGGTACTGGACAAATTTACAATGGTAAATACTGGAAGGCACCTATTGTTTGGGGTGGTTTTGCAAGACTAATTTGGATGTATGATTTTTACTCAAAAAAAGATAACTTTTATAAGCAAATTCTGATTTACAAAGACAGAGGTGGCTCTGACAAACCATTGATTGACTATGTTGAAAACACAAATAATGAGTTTTCTCAGTTTTCAGGAACACAACTTGCTGCAATGACAATTGGAACCGTCTCAGGGTATTCAGAAGATGTACGAAAAAGAAAACAACAAGTAATTATTGGTTCAGCTGTTTTTTATCTTTTTCAAATAGTTGATGCTTCCGTCGACGCTCACTTTTCCACTTTTGATGTCAGTGATGATTTAACACTAAGAATTCAACCAGCACAATTCCCATCATTACCTAATGCAAATGGTCTAAAGCTGAGTTTTAATTTTTAAAACTCCTTTCTAATTCTATATTCTTTTGGATAATTATTATTCAATCTGTTACCAACCTTTTTCACCCAACCCAATCCTTGATTCTTGTATGTTATAAGTCCCCATGATTTTATATCAGGCACCTCACTTAAGTCCTTCTTTTGTAAGAATTTAATCGCTTCTTCCTTTGAGACTTCAATTGTTTCTATTTTATTTAAATCTAACTCATGTGAAAGAGCCAACTCATGAGAATACTTTAGCTTTCCTTTAATATCTTGTCCAAGTTCACAACCAATCTTAAGCGGTTTTAATTCCCACAGCATACACTTCACAATGTCTTCGAATTCTTCAGGAAAACTATGAACCATATCCTTTATTACATACTTTCTACAACCATTATCTAAAGGATTTTCACCATCCCATTTATCTAATCGCACATTCCGAATTCTCTTCGGCATCTTTAACTTATGACGTCCTCCAAAAACCTTTATTGCTGAAATAAAAAAACCTTCACCTTTCGTTTTTCCTGGGAAAAACTGATATCCTTTAAGTCCACCAACTTCAACTATTTCAATCGAGTTTTCAGCGCAGTAGACATCTGAAACAAAATCAAAATCTTCAACATTATAATTTTCCTCAATCCAAGCCAAGTTTTCTTTATTCTCCTTATCGTTAAACGTGCAAGTGCTGTAAATTAAAACTCCGCCATCTTTTATGGTTGGAATAATATCAGTGATGATTTTTTGTTGTCGAGTACAACAAATGTCAACTCCACGCATATTCCATTCTTTACGAGCGTTTTGATCTTTTCGAAACATACCTTCACCACTACAAGGAGCGTCTGCTAAAACAACATCAAAGAATCCTAAATATTCTTTAAAATCTTCCGGATCATTATTTGTAACGGCGCAATTACTACTGCCCCATTTATCTAAATTCTCTTTTAAAATCCAAGCTCTAGATCGTACAATCTCGTTGGCTACCAAAAATGCACTTTTAGGTAATAATGCACTGATATGTGTAGATTTACCTCCTGGAGAGGCACATAAATCTAAAACAGTCTTCGCTTTTAAATCAATCGCTTTTAAAATTTGCTCTAAAAACATACTACTTGCCTCTTGCGAGTAATATACTCCTGCATGAAACAAAGGATCAGCAACAAAACTTGGTCTTTCCTTTAAGTACCTTCCTTCTTTACTCCAAGGAACCTGCTCCTCATCCTTAAATAAATTGTGTTGTTTAAAAGGATTTTGGCGTATTGAATAAACAGGATCTAAATTTAAAGCTATTACTAAAGCCTCTTTTGCTTCAGTTGAAAGATTTAAGGAATCAATAAAACTTGATGGTAATTCAATCATTTTAAAGCTTTAATTCGTTGGTGGATGGGTGGATGCGAGTAATAAAAGAAAACATATGCTGGATGCGGGTTTAAATTAGATAAATTGTCCACCGATAATTTTTTCAATGCTGTAATTAAAGTCTCTCCATTATAGGTTTCCTTAGCATAAGCATCGGCTTGATATTCCATAATTCGAGAAATGTTATTTTGCACCATCCCTATTAAAAAACTAATTGGCGTAAATAAAATTGAAAAAGCTAACAATCCAGTATAAAAATTTGGTGTTTCAACGCCTAACCCTAATGAAAAATCGGATTGATTCAATGCCCAACCTAACAAAAATAACATCCCAAACAACTGTACAATAGAGAAGAGTAAATTGAATAAAGTATGTTTCCGTTTGTAATGACCAATTTCATGCGCTAATACCGCCGTAATTTCTTCTTTCGATTGTCCTTCTATTAAAGTATCATATAAGACGATTGTTTTAGTTGGACCTAATCCGCTAAAAAAGGCATTTGCTTTCTTGCTCCGCTTACTTCCATCCATTTGATATAAATTTTTCAATCCATAACCCACTTTTTTACAATAAGCCAAAACATATCCCTTTAATCCTTCGTCCTCAATTGGACTTAGCTTATTAAAAAGAGGCAATATTAAAGAAGTATAAAATGTGTTAACAAAAATCATTATAACAACGATTACCCCCCAAAAAACCAACCAGAAGTCTGAGCCTAAAATTTCAAAAAGCCATCCTAGCAAGAATAAAAGTCCTCCTCCTATTATAGCTCCAATAACTAATTGCTTGATAGTGTCGGTTAAAAAGAGTTTTTTACTAGAATTATTAAAACCAAATTCTTCTTCAATTATAAATGTTTGATAGTAACTAAATGGGATGGAAATTAATTGATTTGCACCAAGAAGAATCCCAAAGAATACTAAAGCTTGGTAAGATTGGTTATCTGAAAAAGAAATAGCGATTTCATTTACCCAATTAAATCCTCCCTCCATTATCATGAAAACCATTATTGCTAATGATATTATCTTGCTTATAAAACTAAACTGATAATTCTTATGAGCATACTCTACAGCTCTTTTCACTTGACCTTTAGTATAAATACCTCTTACTTGAGTAGGCCAAGGTTTCAAAATGTTTTGTTGATTTAATCGCCCTAAAATCAACTCAATTAAAAATACTCCAACTAATACTCCAATTACTAAAGCCACCATTTACAATTTATTTACGTCTAAGTTAAAACTGTGTATCCATTTATTGTGAACCAATTTTGACGAGTTGTTAACATCAGTTAATCATTTATACTAACCTAAAAAGGTTTTTTATTTACTATTTTTGCCAAAAGTTAGTGAAATTAAATTTTAACACAGCAATTGAAAAAGCTATTTTTTATCGTCTTTTTTCTAATTCTTACCTTTCCTATAGTTGGTCAGGTAACTGCCGAGTTCGATACAGATCAAACTAGCGGATGTGCTCCGTTCGTTGTCCCTTTCACAAATCTATCAACGGATGGTAACTCTTACAAATGGGATTTTGGAAACGGCTTTACGAGTACTGACCTAGATCCAATTTACATTTATTCTCAACCTGGTATTTATACGGTAACACTTATAACCACAAACGGAACTGATTCAGATACAACAAAAAAATCAGCACTAATAAGAGTTAACGCATCTCCCGTTCCAAAATTATCAGTTAACAGTCAAAATGGCTGTTCACCTCATATAGCTGAATTCTCTGATTTATCTATTCCACAATCAGGAACAATAACCGAGTGGTATTGGGCATTTGGAAACGGAGAAACTTCAAGTGAACAAAATCCAACAACTACATATATTGAAACGAAAAATTATGAAGTTTTTTTAAAAGTAAAAGATATTAATGGATGTGAGGCTTCTATTTCAAAATCAGATTTTATTCGTCTAGATAATCCTCAAGCAAAATTTGTTCACGGTTCTGTTAAATGCGGTCTTCCCTCACCTGTAACTTTTATTAACAAATCAACAGGTGAAGACTTAGATTACAATTGGGATTTTGGAGATGGAAATTCAACATCTGGCGATGTACCAGGAATTCATGAATATATTGCTTTTGGGACTAAACAAGTTACTTTAACCGTCACTGAAAAGCTTACAGGATGTAAGGATACTTATTCAAAAAGTCTCGTTGTTGGTGATTACGAAGCGACCTTCGATTGGGATATTATTTGCGGTTTTAATGAATTCACAATTAAAGTTGAGAACACCACCGAAACATTTAATTCTTTGGATTGGAATTTTGGTGGAGAATCAACTAAATCTACACAAAATGCTGAATACAATTTTAAAGGAAAAGGGCCATATGAAATAACTTTAACATCAACTGTAAATGATGCTTGCTGGGATACAACAACTATTACCTATCAACTTCCCGAACCAATTGCGAATGGCATACCTCCAATTTGTAGCGACCCCCTAGAAGTTACATTTACAAATAATTCCAAAGGTAGTGAATTAGATTATTATTGGGATTTTGGAGACTCTCTTTACTCAACAGAAAAGTCCCCTGTTCATACTTATGACATTCCACCCGAAATATTTAAATATAAATTAGTTGCCACCGATAAGTTTGGGTGTTCCGATACGAATGCATGGATTTTAAGAGTTCCATTTCCAATTGCTCGATTTTATGAGCAAGATTCAATTTACACAGGATGTTCACCTTTAAATTTAACTTTTAAAGACACTAGCTACACCTTAAATTCAAAAATCTCAAATGTTGAATGGAACTTTGGAGATCCTGCGTCTGAGAGTTTAAATGAAAGCAAAGAATTTGAACCAAATCACATCTATAATACCCCAGGTGATTATGATATAAAATACATTATTTTCACCGAAGACGGCTGCTCGGACACAGTAACATATGAGGCAATTATTAAAGCTGGAGAAAAACCAATCTCTGCTAATTTCACTCAATCACCCAACGATACAATTTGTTACGGTGATAGAATTGATTTCGAAGACCAAGCTAATTACCTTACAACTTACTTGGAAAGTAATTATTTCTGCTGGGCATTTAACGAGGGAACAAATTCATTACTAATTGATGAAGAAACACCAATTTCAGATTGCCCTCCAAATGTTTCTTCATATCTAGGAAAAACTCCTTTTATCAATTACAACGATCCTAGTCGCACATACGAGCAGTTTAAACACGTTTCGGATACAATTGGAGATACTATTTCAACAGGAGAAGTAATTCCTGATGCCGGTCAACTTTACACCCACTTGATAACCGGATATAATGGTTGCTTTGTTGAAGTTATTAATCCAACATTTGTAGATACTACTATTGCTGTTAATGGATATGTAATCGAAGATAATTTTGAACTCTTTTCAGATAGTTCGAAATTTTTTGGCTTTTATCAAGCCTCTTTAAATTATGACTCCATTGCCTACAGTTACATTTATTCTGCATCTGCAAGAACTGATACAGTTTATAAAATACACCCAACAGATACTTCTTTTTTCTTATTAACGGAAGGGGAAAAATATTACGTAAGAACAAAAATACTTAACAACGCATCTGGCTGCGAAAATGAGCTTTATGATCAAATTGTAATTGATTCCGTAAGATTAGATTTTGAAGTAGTTAAACGTCAATGCCTAAATAGCAACCCTGTGCTATTTGATGATAATTCTCATGCAAAATATGGAAAACTAATTGAACGAAATTGGTTAATAAACGGAGTTAAAGAACTTTCTAGTTTAGATTTTGACAGTGCATACTACTCCTTTCCCGACACAGGAACGTTTAAAATAACACTTCAGAACATCTATCAAATTGAGTATTACAAATATGGGGTAAAAACTTATGGGGACTATACCAAGGAACTTACAAAGCAAATAAAAATTGAAGGTGTTAAAGCAAAAGGCTCTTCAGACACTTTGAATATTTGTGGAGGGGAAACACTAGAATTTACTGATTCTTCAGGTTCTACAAACTTAATTAAAGATTATGTATGGCAATTTGGATACGAAACTGATAGTGCAACAATTCAAAACCCCAGTCACATTTATAATTTAGCAGGAACTTATACCCCTACTTTAATTGTGACAGACACCTTTGGTTGTTATGACTCCGTTGCATTAACTCCTATTTCGGTATCAAAACCAACCGTTAACTTTATTGTTTCAGATTCTTTAATATGTAAAGGTGACTTTATTTCAATGATAAATGAGAGTATTAATTATCCCGTTGAAAATTCACTTTCATATACATGGACTGCATATTCATTCACTAGCAATAATATTGATTTTGTTCAACAATTTGACTCTGTGGGGTCCTTTGACATTAAACTTCATGCAATCGACAATACTTCCGGTTGCCAAGATTCTCTTATAAAGACAAAACATTTAGAAGTATCAGATTTCCCTGAAACTAACTTTGCAGGAAGCCCATTATATGTTGACTGTCCACCACTCGCTTCAAATTTTGGTGACAGTACCAAAACTAATGTTTTAAGTTGGAATTGGAATTTTGGAGATGGTAATACTTCCAGTAGTCAAAACCCAATCAATATATTTACATCTCCAGGTTTGTTCGATATTAGTTTAATAACCACTAATTTTGCAGGATGTTCGGACACCTTGATTCGAAAAGAATATGTTAACATTAATGGGCCAAGCGGTTATGTTAATTTCAACCCTGATACACTTTGTATTCCAGATTCAGTGAAGTTTGATTTAGAGCTTAACAACACGCAATTCTACATTTGGAATTTTGGAGATGGGAACAACATTAGCTATAATTACGAAGATTTTCCAGACTCAATTTTTCATCATTACAAAAAAGGTGGAACTTTTCAACCAACTATTGAACTAATTGACGATGAAGGTTGCTTTTACTCTTTGCCTGAGTTACCAATAATCCAAGGAGACAGTATTAAGGCTCAGTTTATGACTAGCTCTGATATTATTTGCGATGTATTAAATATCCCCTTTCAAAATAACTCAAGATCAACATTTGAATCCGAATTTCTATGGACATTTGGAGACTTAGACTCCTCTAAGGTAAAATCTCCGTTACACACCTATTTAACAGACAGCATTTACAGCGTAACATTGAAACAAAAGAGCCCACTAGGTTGTATTGATTCTGTTTCAAAAACAATAACAGTTTTCAATGCTCCACTTCCGAAACTAAACATCCAAAACGAGAATTTTTGTATTCCTTCAATTTCTATATTAAAATTAATTTTCGAAAACAATCAATTTGTTGCAGACAGTAGCTTTTTTACTTTAGAGAATTCAAAAATTATGGGGGACTCAATAGTCTATCAATTTGAAAATGACGGTATAAATAACATCCAGTTTACAATTGCATATGGTAGTGGAAATTGTGTAATAGACAGTATTGTGGCAACTCCATTTTACAAATGGCCAATTGCAGACTTTGAATTTTCCCCAAAAAACAATTCGACAGAAGAACCCGATGTGATATTTAAAAATAAAACACAAAATGCATCTGAATGGTTATGGGATTTTAATGATGATGAGACGAGCTCAGAAGAAAGTCCGGGTAACAGTTTTAAAGAGGCTGGTTCTTATAAAGTAAAATTAATTGGGTCGAATGCTGGAGGATGCTCAGACACCGTAATTAAGGACGTAAATATAGCGCCTTATGATTTTATAAAAGTTCCTAGCGCATTCTCACCTAACGGAGATGGTCAAAATGATTTATTTGGAATTTTAAGAGCTGGAGATTTTACCATATTAGAATTTAAAATATACAACAGATGGGGAAATATAGTATTTGAATCAAATAATGTAAACGATAAATGGGACGGAACAAAAAAAGGAAGCCCCCAAAATACAGGAACATACATTTACTATATAAAAGGAAGTCGGACCTCAGGTAAACAAATCGAGATTAAAGGAGATTTCACACTGCTTAGGTAATGAAAATAATATCATTCATATTATCATTTTGTATATATGTAAATTTAATTGGACAAGATATTCATTTCTCACAATTTAATGATTTGCCGCTTGCTTTAAATCCTGCTTTGAGTGGCAAAATGGATGGCACATTAAGATCTGGTACAATATATCGTAATCAATGGAATAGTATAAGTATTCCTTTTGAAAGTACTGGACTATACGCTGACTTTAAAATCAGTCCAAAATTTCTTAGAGGTCAAAACATAGGATGGGGAGTTCAATTATTAAATGATCGATCAGGAAGTGGTGCATTAAATGAAAACACACTCTCTTTTTCTGGAAGTTATCATCACTTTCTTACAGAAAAAGAAGACCATTTAGTTACTGGTGGTATATCAATTGGCGGTTTCCAAAAAAGTATTGATTTATCTGAATTAAATTTTGAGAATCAATTTATTGTTGAAAATGCTAACTTTGGAAATATGTCAAGTAATGAAAACCTTGAAAGTAACTCTCTACTGAGAATGGACTTAGCAATGGGAGGTTCGTGGACATACTTTGATCCATATGGCTATCAATTGTCAGCGGGAATTAGTGTTTTTCATCTTTCTAGGCCAAATAATAGTTTTTATAGAAAAGAAGATGCACTTGCGAGAAAAGTAAATATCCATGCTAATGGTGTATATCCAATTAATCAAAGGTTTGACTTGGATCCAAGTTTTTTAATCTCAACTCAAAACAAAAATACTAGTATTGTTGTTGGTACAGATTTACTTTATGACTTAGGTAGAAAAACAGTAGAAAAAATTGACTTAAAAGTAGGTTTTTTTGCTAGACTTGGTGACGCTTTAAATTTCACAATTGGAATGAATCACGACAACTGGAGTATTGATTTGGGTTACGATCTTAATGTATCAGGATTAAGACAAGCAAGCCAATCAAGAGGTGCATTTGAAATGTCAATTTCTTTTGTTAACAGGATGTACAAAGGTGCCAAAAACATTAAATACGTAATCCCTGGAAACAGACTATTATAATGAAAAAATTATTTGCACTAACCGTTTTTCTTCTTTTGAGTGTCCTGACTTTTGCTCAATATAAAAGTACAAAGTTAAAAATGGCAGATGGATTACTTGAGGAAGGTAAACTATATGCTGCTCTTCAAATTTATGAGGATATCGCTAAAGGTGAAGGAGAAAATAAAAGTATCTACCGAAAAATAGCTGAGCTACATGAAAAACTATACAATTTTGAAGAAGCTGCAAAATGGTATTACGAATTATTTGAAATACAAGACGGAGAATTTCCAAAATCAGAATTCAGATTTGCCTTTTTAATGAAAATGCAAGGTAAGTATAAAGTAGCGCTTGAACATTTTACGAGCTTTAGTAAGACGTATAGGGGACATGATAGATTAGCATACTCTAAAATATGTAAGAATGAAATTAAAATATGCAAAGAAGCGTTAGAATCTTTACCAAACGCTGAAATTTCGATTAAAAAAATTCCAGAGAGCATTAATTCTAGCTATACGGATTTAGCCCCTTTCGCACATGATGGAAAACTATATTACTCTTCGATAAAATCAGATTCAACTCTAACTTATACTGGGTTTTTAGACTCTGCCCCTACTTTTCAAATTTATATGGCAAAACAAATCGAAGATGAAAAATTTGATTCCTCTAAATTATTTATTCCAGAAATATTAAACACACCATATCAACACACTTCAAACGGAAGTTTCAATTCAAAAGGCAATCAATTCTTTTTCACAAGGTGTAAGGAAAACATTAATGGTAAAACAGTTTGTAAAATATATTGTACATCAAAAAATGATTCAGCCTGGGGAAAACCTGTGCTGCTAGGTCCTGAGATTAATGATAGAAATAATAATTTCTCTAGCACACATCCTGTATTAATGACCTACAAGAAACAAGGAAGAACTGCTACAGAAATCAATAAACTAGTTTTCGCAAGTTCAATGCCTGGTGGTGTTGGTAAATACGATTTATGGTCATGTATAATTGGAAAAGAATTGAAATGTGAAAAGCTTGAAAACCTAGGAAAAAAAGTCAACTCTTTTCAGGATGATTTAACACCATTTTACTCAACAGATGACGGGTATTTATATTTCTCATCAAATGGACATGGTGGATTGGGTGGACTGGATATTTTTAAAACTCAAATTAAAAATGGAACACCAAAAAAAATAAAAGCCTTAGATCAACCTGTAAATTCATCATCGGATGATTGGTATTATAATCAAATGAATTTAGAAACAGCATTCTTTGTATCCAACCGACTTGGAGCTAAGTCGTATCACAATAATACAAGGATAGATGATATCTTTTTAATTAAAAAAGAGAAACAAAAATTCCTTTTCCTATATGCTCAGGAAAATGATAGTTTAGCAAAAGAAATTCATGGCGGAATATTTAAAATAAAATTCGCTAATGATCCCAAAGCATTAGCTAAACAGGTAAGTTCCGGAATAGCTTTCAAAGTAATTCCAAATAAAACCTATGAAATTACAGCCCAGAAAAATGATTATATAAACGAAAGTATTCTCTTCTCAACCTCAAGCGATACAAAGCTAGACACCTTAACTTGGATTTTTAAACTTCAAAAAATTGATACAACAACTGGGTTTATTTTAAAAAACATCTATTTTGAAAACAATTCTTTTGAACTAAAATCAGAATCAAAACAAGCCTTGAATAAATTGTATAAAACCCTAATGGACAATCCTTCTTTTCAGGTTGAAATTGGCGCTCATACAGACAATATTGGTACCGATGAATATAATTACAAACTATCAACTCAAAGAGCTTTAGAGGTTGTTAAATATCTTATTAAAAAAGGAGTTGGGTCTACAAAACTCGTTGCAAAAGGTTATGGTAAAAGCCAAGCTTTAAAAGGTAATATCGACAATGCTAAAAATAGAAGAATTGTATTTAAAATTATTGACTTGAATCATATTGATCAACAAAAGAAAAAATAATCATATGAGAAATTATAACTTGTTTATCCTGGCTATTTTATGCCAATTTACCTCATTAGCTAATTGGGCAGAGGTTGAAACGCCAACATCTGAAAATTTAAATAAACTTGAAATCATAGGCAATATTGCTTTTTGTGTAGGTGAAAATGGCACTTTACTAAAAAGCACTAATTTTGGAGACACATGGAATCTATTAAACTCAAGTACTTCTTCAGAAATAACAAGTATCAAATTTGTAACTGCTAATCTTGGATTCTTTACTACCATTGATGGTGAAATATTCAAAACACAAAATGGAGGGTCAAGTTGGACTGGTGAACAACTGCAAGACATTGGAGCATTAAACTGCGTAGATTTTCTTGATGAGAACACCGGATTAACAGCTGGTGATAACGGAAATATATTTAGAACCATCAATGGGGGTAATACTTGGAACACTTTAGGAGGCCAATCTGTATTCGTTGTAAACGATATACTTTTAATGAATGACACACTAGCATTAAGCGTAGGGGCTCAGGGCTCTGTTCTGTCAAGTTCTGATTTAGGATTAACATGGACGCTTGTTTCTACGGAATCATTTGAATCATTCTCTGCTTTGGAGAAAAAAAATAATGAAGTTGCTATTTTCACAGGAACAAATGGAGTAATCGGTGAGTTTTCTGCCATTTCTATGAGCGTAGGTGAAATAAAAAGTATCGATTCTGAAAACGACTGGTTAACTGATTTAGAAGTCTTGGAGAACGGTAGGGTTTTCGCTGTTGGAAGAAATAGTTCAATACTAAGAACAAACAACGGCTGGAAAACACTAGATCTTGATTCTACTAATGATATTCAAAGCATCAAATTTTTTAACGATACTTTAGGTCTAACTTGCGGATCAGATGGTAAAATATACAAAACTGAAACTGCAGGGGCACCAGTAGGCACCAAATCTGTTTTAATTGAAAGGCTAAAAATCCACCCTAATCCAGCAAATAATGTTATAACACTATCAGAAAATTTCGAAAGGAAAAAGCTAGAAGTATTTGACATCAACGGTAAAAACATAATGAACATCAATATTACTTCTAACAATATTGATGTTTCAAACCTAGTTCAAGGGCAATACTTTTTACGAATATCTTCTCGTACTAAAATCTATTCAGGAAAGCTAATCGTCCTTTAATTACCAAAGATCCCAGATTACTAATATTGTACGAAAGGCTTTTCAACAAAACTTAACAGTACTAAAATTAACTTTAATTGCTTAATTTTTATTCTACACTGCTAATTTTATAATTCAACTTTTCAGGTATGAAACTTGAGAAATCTAAACTACAGGACAATATTTGAAATCAAATTTTAATTACCTAATTATGAAAAATATTTTTCTTGAAAAGAAAATAGGAAGAACAATTAAACTTATAAATAAGCCAAGAATCATATCAGACAAAGAAGCCCTTATTAATAATCGATATAATTTTACAAAATAAGGCCGAAATAGATATTTTATCTCGGCCTCTAAATAATCTAACAATATTTTTATTTTATTAAAGATACTGTTCCAAATACTTTGTGGCTGTCCCCAGTAAAAGGATCTTTCACAACTAATCTCCACACATAAACGTCAACTTGAGCACAATCTCCACTTGAGGGAGCCAATTCAGTTACAGTACCGTCCCAACCTTTATATGGTGTTCTACTCTTCCAGATTAAGGTTCCCCATCTGTTGTAAATTCTAAAGTCATAATCATCTCCTTCAATTAGGTTTCTGCCTAAAGGAAAGAAAACATCATTTATTCCATCTGCATTAGGTGTAAAAGCATTAGGGACAAAAATTGAAAATTTATCTATGATTGTAAGGGGTTTAATAATTGAATCAACACAACCATTAGCATTCGTTACTTTTAACTTAACATTTACAACATCCCCATTTGGAGAATCAAAAACAACTTGTGGATTTATAACATTTGATGTTTGTGGACTGGCTGTTGTAATTGAATCAGAAGCGAAAGGTAACTGAATATCCGTAAAATCCCACTCATAAGATACTACATCTGAAGAAGATAGGTCGTTAAAAGAAACTTGATTATCATCTACATCAATAACATCGGGGCTCCAACCAAAGTCAGCTTCTGGAAGCGCATATAAACACACTGCACTTGTAATAGTAGTATCACTTTTACATCCATTTGCATAAACGTTACTCAACTTAACATCATAGCATCCTGAAGTATTATATGTTTCTGAAACAGTTCCAGAAGTTTCATTTGAAACATTTAAGTTTCCAAAATCCCAGCTACTTTGAGTTGGAACCTCATCTGATTCATCTGTAAAGAAAGTCGTTAAAGGTACACAACCCGTTCTTGGTGTAACTGAGAAATTTGTTGAAGGAATTGATAAAACTTTAAAAGTAATATCATCTTGTGCGAAACAACCTTCTGTTACACCATAAGTTACCTCATAATCACCCTCGATTGTTGGATTGAATGTTCCGTCAAGGCTCACACCTTCTCCACCCCAAACACCTCCTGGAGTTGTAGCAGCATAAAACTGAATAATATCAGAACCAGCACAAACAGGAGACTGTTCAATAATCGTTGCATCAGGAGGGCCTACGACTTCAATATCAATAGTCTTAATATCCCCACATCTTGTATTTATAGTGTGAGTTATCGAATGAGTTCCAACTCCAGCGGTAGCAGGATCAAAAACACCTAACTCAGTATCAATAATTCCTGTACCACTCCAAGTTCCGTTTGCAGTTCCCAATGGCAGTAAAGCAAATGGTAAATCAGTAAAACAAGCTGTATCAACAAACGCAATAGTTGCGTCCTCTCTTTTGAGTACATGAATCGTTATGAAGTCAGTAGCACTACATAAACCATTTTCAGCATCAAACGTCACAATATTATCGCCTAATGTAGCTGTTTTGGGATCGAAATCCCCTGTACTATTTACAGCACCTGACCATGTTGTTAAGGTAGATATTGAGGCTGAGGCGGTGAGGTTAACTACGGCATCATCAACGCATAAGGTATCCTGTTTTGTTATTGTAATAACAGGTAAGGCATCAATTACAAATTCAACAGTGTCAAACAAAGGACACGCACCAGCAAATCCATATTCTAACTCGAATATACCATCACCAGAAGTTGCTGTATTAAAAATTGCTCCCGAAACATTCAATCCTCCATTCGTATTAGTGATTTCTCTCCAAACACCTCCAGATTCGGCAGTGGTTAAGACTTCATCATTATGATCCTCACAAAATTTAAACGTTGTATTTGTTATTGTTGGGTCTGGTGTTCTATTAACTACAATATCTATTGTTTGAATGTCTCCACAACTGCCACCAATAGTATAAGTTATTGTATGTATTCCATCTCCAGCTACAACAGGATCAAATACTCCAGTTGCTGCATCAACTCCTGTACCACTAAAAGAACCTCCAGGATCTGCAACGTTTAGCGTTACTTGTGGATCTGAATCACAATAAGGCCCTACTTGAGTTATGGTTGCATCTAACTTATTAGTTGTTGTTACCCAAATAGTATCTTTGTCCCCACAAGGCCCTGATTGGGTATAAATCAACATTTCGTTTGTTACAATTCCTAAAGTTGCTAAATCAATTTCAATTTGAATTCCTGTTTGGATAACAGCGGTATTGTTATTCCAAGTACCACCTGCTTCTATAACAGAAAAGGTCGGGTTTGCATCTAATACACAAAGAGGTATTGTATCTTCTACAGAGTTAATCGTTGCATCTTTTAGAGGATTGATTGTTACATTCATCGAATCAACATGACCACACATCTCGCTAATGTAATAGTATAATTTAAACGTCCCCGAATGGTCGGTTGGATTTAATGTAATCCCTCCAAGCTCACTTCCTGACATAGTATCCGTTTTAAACCATACACCTCCGGAATTGGTCGAAGTAAGGTTAAAAACAGTGTCAACTGCACAGTAATCAATATGAGCAGACGTTATAGTCGCGTCTTTATCAGGTATTACTGTTACTAGCACAGTGTCTAAATCTCCACATGGATCTGCTAAGTAGTAAATCAGATTAAACTCTCCAGCTCCATGTACCGCAGGATCAAATGATGTTCCACCCAATTCATTACCAGCTCCAGAGGTTGTGTCATTCACAAACCAAGTACCGGATAAATCACCAGTTAATAAAGCAATTGGAGGATCACTTTGGCAAATAGTACTATCAGGAGTTGCAATTGTAGCATTTTTAACTGCATCAACATGTATTGTTAAAGTAGTATCATTTCCACATTGTCCACCAATAGTATAATTTATAATATGATCTCCAGCTCCAGAGTTACTTGGTGTAAACTCTCCAAGCGCATCTGCATCTCCAGACCAAACTCCTGAGTCTGCTGATAAAGGTATAATCTCTAAAGTAACAGCAGGATCATTTGCACAATAAGGTCCTACTTTTTTAATTTCAGGATGTGGCCTTTCTATTACAACGACATCAATTGAGTCAGTATTAATACATCCTAAACTATCGGCCCCATATTTAACAGAATAAACACCTGTGCCTAAAGCAAGAGGGTCAAATTCTCCTATCAAGGAAGGAAAGCCTTGGTCAATTTGCCAAGCGACTGCAGTTACATCGCCATTTCCTCCTAATACTGGTCCAGCAGTCATTATAACAGCAATAGAGTCGTCACAAAATGGACCAACTGGATCGATAATAATTGTTGGGATTTTCTTTACTTCGATATACATAGAGTCTTCGCAGGAATCATCCACTCTAAACATCAATTTATAAACACCATATTTAGTTCCTACAGCAGAAGCATCAAACAAGGTATCAGTACCTGAGTCATCAATTAAAGCATTAACACCAGGGGTTGACGGAACAGAATCTATTGTCCAAATTCCATCTCCACTTGCTGAGATTACAGCGGTATCTAACAAAAAAGTTTCCCCAACACAAATTGGTTCTGAATTACTAATATCAGCATCACAGCCGCATGTCCCTACTACAAAAACAATCGTGTCTTTTACGTCACAAATCTCAAAATAGACTTCATATGTACCTGCTCCATCTGGCGCATCAAAAACACCTGTAATAGGATCTACAGTACAATTAGTACAAGCGTTAACTCCAGTTGTAGCAACCGAATATGCCTCTTTATAACTCGGGGTATTTTCAGCATCAGTACCCTTACAGATCCAATTCGTTTCTAAATTAACTGGTAAATCACATTCTGTTAACGGTTGAGGCTCTTCAATTTCAACCCAATCTTGTGGTGGAACAAACATATTTGGCAGCCCATAACCAACAGAGCCAGAACTTGCATTCAAACCTGTAAGGTTGATTAAACTTCCGTTTGAGGTTATAAAATCATCTCTATATGCCCATCCATTTGATTTAAATTGAGCCATATAAATTTCACCATCTCCTCCAAGTTTAACAGAACCAATTGTTACATTTCCATCTCCTGTATTTCCAATTTCAGAATATGCGCCACTGGCTACGCTATACTCACCAAGTCGACCAAATAATGGTCCACTCCATGGATCTGCTTGAAATGACACGTATAACTTACTTCCATCAGCAGAAAACTCACAATCATATGGATTAGATGCACCAACAGAACCGTCTCCAAATCCTACTGACGAAGTAAAAACTCCATTAAGACAGTCAAAGTCTAAAATACTTACAGAATTTGTTGGATCCCAGGTTCCTGTTCCACAATGAAATGTTGCACCAGCTTTAATATTTTGGTCTAAATTTGGATTTGGAGCAAACTCTAACGATGCTCTTTCATTTGAGTATTCTTGAGCCGGCTTTGCATGTACTTCAAAACCAATATCAGTAGTTACCGGAACAGGATTCAAACCTCCGCATTCTAATAAATATGCGAAGTATTTATTTGTTGTTGAACCTTCGATAGATTCATGCGTAACAATCCAAATATCTAATCCATTTTGGTGAAAAGTACCCGCTACCTGCTCCGTACATCTATAACCTCCTAAACGATTGGCAGCTGAACAAGTATTAGTCTCTTTATCATATATAAAATAGTTGAAGCCGTTTGTTATTCCGTTTTGTGCACCACCAATTGCATCATCAGTTGTAAATATGTAATAATCATTTTGATTTAATGGATGTTTGGTAATAAAAACCCCCTGAACAGCTGATCCAGTTGCTCCTCCAGTATTTTCTGCTCCAGTTTTAATCCCACCTGGAACAACAACCTCTGTACCTGTTCCGTCCCATAATTTAACACCATTGGTGAAAATAATAAGGTTACCATCTTCATCACTTGCTGACGCGCAAGATTCATAAGCTGTAAAAGGTGAACCAGCACCAATTTTAGTGGATACAGAAACTCCACCAATTCCATCAGCACCAAAAGTCATCATTTGAGCTTTACCTGAAAACCAATTGGTATGTGTTGGCCATTGCCATTGATTCAATGAAGCCGGACAAGTTCCTTGTCCAAAAGATGTATTTGAAAATGTAATAATTACTAAAAGAATAACCTTTGGTAATAATTTATTTAATGTTTTAATAAAACCCATAAGTTTTTTTCTTAGCTATTTCACGTTTAAGACAATCAAAAACATTTAATGTTACACTTCTATTTATTGTTTTAAATGTATTTTTTAAGCTTTATAAATTTAAGGAAATAAATATAATCTCTGATTACCCAAAAAGATTAAGAACAGCTTAAAAAGCAAAAGAACAGTAAGGTTAAGTGACTATTTCTTTTTATTTTTTTGTTTCCTTTTTTTCTTCGGTGATTCGTTCTCTAAATCAAATTCAATTTGCGATAATAAATCACCTAAACTCTTCTCATTCGAAAGATCTAAAATAGTTTGATATTCCTTTTTTGAAACTTCAATTTCTTGAATTTTCTTGCCCAGGAATTTTTCAATCTCAAATAGCAATGGAGCTTCACCTTCCGCAACAAATGAGATTGCTTCCCCCTTTTGTTTCCCCCTTCCAGTTCTACCAATACGGTGAACATAATTCTCAACTAAATCTGGTAAATCATAATTCACTACAATCTCTACGTCAGGAATATCCACTCCACGCGCTGAAATATCTGTAGCAATTAATAACATACAGTCTCCCGCCTTAAAAGCCTTTAGAGCGGAATTTCTTTCGCTTTGCTCTTTTCCTCCGTGAATAATAAGCGAATCTACACCTACTCTCTCCATCGCTTTTACCACGCGTTCAGCCCTAACTTGAGTTCGTACAAAAACCAATATTTTTCGTTCAGCATTTTGTTCCAGTAAGTTCTCTAAAAAGTATCTTTTATCATCCATTTCAACATTCGTCACATAATGACGAACATTTTTAGAGACAGGATCTTTTGGAGATATTTGAATTCTTATCGCATTATTTACCAACGAATAAGCTAATTTTTTAATCTTAGCGTTAATTGTTGCAGAGAAAAATAAAGTTTGTCTGTGCTTTGGTAATCGTCCTAATATTCCCTCAATATCTTTATAAAATCCAAGATCAAGCATTCTATCAGCTTCATCTAAAATCAAGGTATTTACTCTGTTTAAACTTAAATGACCTTGAGATATTAAATCATACATCCTTCCCGGTGTGGTGATTAAAATATCTACGCCTTTATTTAATTTATGAATCTGAGGATCTTGCTCTACTCCACCTGTAATCGCAAATGACTTTACTGTTGTAAATTTTGATACCGCTTTAAAAACTTCTTGAATTTGTTGCGCTAATTCACGAGTTGGAACCATAACTAAGCATCGAACACCATCTTTTCTTCCTTTTATTGATGACCTGAAAACCTTGTCTACTATAGGAATAGCAAACGCAGCTGTTTTCCCTGTACCTGTTTGAGCAATACCTAACACATCCTCTCCTTTAATAATTGCAGGAATTGATTTGAATTGAATATCAGTAGGTTTGCTAAAACCCATTCCCTCAACTCCTTTTTTAACTTCTTCTGTGATAGGGTAATTACTAAACTTCATAGCTTCAAAGATACTGTAAATTAGACTTATTATAAACACTTATTGATCTTGGTTATAATTGCAAGTTTAGGTAGATAATTGGGTATGACTGTTCTTCTTTTTTTTGAAGTTAAAATAAAAATATTTTTGTTGTTTATCTCGGATTTGAGATTATGCTTTTTCTGTATTCAAAAATACTATATTGAAGACTAGAGATATCTGTGTTATACACTAAAGGGAATGGTAGCATACTTTCTAGTGGATTATTTAATGTTTAAATACTTTTTCCCAAAACTTTGTAATCTTTTTTAGTCTCAAAATCATTAATTAAAAAGACAAATCTTGATACCTGTAGCGAAATTAAGAAACAGGTAATATAATACTCCCCAATTTTAGGACATGGTATTAAATATTAATTTTAACGATGTATTATGAAACGATCCA
>JAQXEE010000106.1 GCA_029251005.1 Flavobacteriales bacterium
GACTTAGAATCGCGACTGAAGAGGTTCCAAATTTTCAATTTTACACAAGTAGATTAGGTATTCAACCAAAAATAATAGTAGATTATTATAAATCCCAGTTACAAGATCATCACCATGGCTCTTTAGTTATGTTGCATTTTTTTATCAATACTGGAATAAAAGATCAAGTTTACTATTGGAATGAATTAGCGAAGTGTTTAAAAATTTATGCTGAACTAAAAAAAATATGCCCTACTCTAACGGGATTAAATATCGGAGGAGGGTTACCATTTAAAAATAAATTAGATTTCGATTATGATTATGAGGATTTTATCTACCAAATCTTAAAAGAAATTAAAGAGACTTGCAAAGAAAATAAAACTGAGGAACCAAATATTTTCACAGAGTTCGGCACTTACACAGTTGCTGAGGCTAGTGCCAACTTTTATAGTGTATTAGATGAAAAAAACCAGAATGATCGAGAGTCTTGGTATATGATTGATAACTCATTTATGACAACTCTACCGGATACTTGGGGCATCGATCAACGCTTTATTATTTTACCAGTTAACAATTGGCACAACGATTACAAAACAGCTTTCCTAGGTGGTTTAACGTGCGACAGCATGGACTTTTACAATGCAGACATGCATAACAACAAACTGTTCATGCCCAACCTTGATGAGAATAAATTGTACATCGGACTTTTTAATACTGGGGCTTACCAAGAAGCTTTATCTGGATATGGGGGCATAAAACATTGCCTTATTCCATCACCCAAACATGTTGTAATTTCAAGCGATGAAAACAATGAACTAGATTTTGAAGTCTTCGCTGAGGAGCAATCTTCTGAAAACATGCTAAAGACACTCGGTTACTAATTTTTTTACTTAAAATTTAACGAAGCTGCTCCAATAATTCCAGCTTCATTTTTTAACGATGCCTTCATAATCACCAAATCCTTAGTATAGTAATCGCCTAAAAACTTGTTAATTTCTTTCATCATTGGCTCTTCCATGTACTTAAAAGTTTTGGAAACTCCACCTCCTAAAAGGATTGTGTTTATATCCAAAACTCTCATAGAAGAAACTAAATTTTTACCAAGCCATTTCCCAAAATGACTGTATACTTTTTTAGCCAATTTATCTCCCGACTTCAAGGCGAGCTCAATATCTTTTGCGTTTAAAAGGTCTTTATCTATTTCAGCTAATACTGAATCTTTATACTTATCCTTTTCCAACTTATGAATTACATACTGAACCATCGCACGTTTACTAATGAAGTCTTCATAAACATGATCCTCATCTGCCAACATATGCCCTACTTCAACACCGTTACCATTTCCACCTAAAAACAATTCCCCATCAATAACAGCAGCTCCACCAATACCAGTTCCTAATGTTACCATTAAAAATGTACTCGGTAAGTCGTGCTCAGAAAAATAATGTTCCCCTAAACAAGCAGCATTTGCGTCGTTATCTAACGCAAATTGATAGCCTGGTAATAACTTCTCAAGTTTATCTAAAATAGGAACTCCACTTAAACTTGGAATATTTGCCAAATCCAACAACGACCTTCTGTCTTTAGAAATTAATCCTGGTATACCAATTCCAACATTTTCAATGTCTGGATTAGCAAATAACAATTCTTCCAGTTTTTGGCTAAAGTTCTTAATAAACCCATCACCTAAACTTAACTCGGCAGTCGGATACTTAATTTTCTCAGTTATTTCTCCATCTCTTGTTACAATACCAATCTTGGTGTTTGTACCACCAATATCAACCCCAATAAACCTTTTCATAGTTCGTTGTTTAAATTTATTTTTGAAATTTACACAAGTAGTTGAAAGCTTGCAAACCTTACGGTTATAAAAAGCAAGTAGTTTTCAACAAGGATCTTTTGTGTAACTTCATTTATAAATCAAATAGCTATCTTTATCAGCAATGATTCAGGCAAAAAATATCAAAAAATCATACGATGGTAATTCAATCCTAAGTGGAATTGATTTAACCATCGAAAAAGGGGAATTAGTGACGATTATAGGATCTTCGGGTGCTGGCAAAACAACTTTACTCCAAATTCTTGGCACATTAGATAAGCCTGATTCAGGAGAACTTATCATTAATAACACACCTGTCCACAATCTTAATGATAAAAAGATTTCAAAGTTTAGAAACAACGATATTGGGTTTGTTTTTCAATTCCATCATCTATTACCGGAATTTACAGCATTAGAGAACGTGATAATGCCAGGCTTAATTCAAGGAAGAAAAAAAAGCGATATTGAAGCAAAAGCCAATGAACTACTTAAAACATTAAAAATCGACCATCGAGCAACTCACAAACCTAGTGAAATGAGTGGTGGCGAACAGCAAAGGGTTGCGGTTGCTAGAGCATTAATTAATGAACCTTCTGTAATTCTTGCGGATGAACCTTCAGGAAACCTTGATTCAAACAATGCGGATGAATTGCATAATTTATTCATTGAATTGAAAAATTCCCTGCAACAAACATTTATTATCGTTACACACAATAGAGAACTTGCTGCATTGTCAGACAGGGTAATTGAAATTGCAGACGGACAAATTATAAAAAATGACAAAGTCTGAATTAAGAAATTTTTTAAACGATAAATACGTTCAATACAATAATTTTGATTTTATTGAAGAGGACCCTATAAAAATCCCTCACTCTTATTCAAAAATAGAAGATGTTGAAATATCGGGTCTTTTTGCATCGATTTTAGCTTGGGGAAATCGAAAATCAATTATCAAAAACGCAACTAATCTAATGGAACGGATGGACAATAGTCCTTTTGATTTCATTACAAATTTTCAAGAATCTGACTTAACCGTTTTTACAGATTTCAAACACCGAACATTTAATGCACAAGACTGTACAACTTTTGCTTTTGCGCTTCAAAAAATTTATAAACAACATAAAACACTTGGGAATTGTTTCTCTAAACTTTTCAAAGAACACAATACTCAACAAGAAGCCCTACATCATTTCAAAAAAGTTTTTTTCGAAAACGCATATGCTGACCGAAGTACTAAACATCTCCCCGACCCACTAAAAGGATCAGCCTCAAAAAGGGTTTGTATGTATTTCAGATGGATGACTAGAAAAGATGAAAACGGAGTTGATTTGGGTATTTGGAACGATCTTATACCTACTGCTAAACTTCATCTTCCGTTAGATGTTCATACAAGCAATGTAGGAAGATCACTAGGCTTATTAACAAGGAAGCAAAACGACTGGAAAGCTGTTTCAGAAATAACTTCTAAACTTTCAAAATTAGATCCGAACGACCCTACTAAATATGATTTTGCTTTATTTGGATTAGGCGTTAATGAAGGGTTTAAATAACCCTAGTCTTATTCAAACAAAACATTAAGCTGTTCAAATTAGTTACCTTTGGTTCAAACATTATTAGCTATGAATTTATCAGTTAACCTAATTACAGCATTACTTGCCTTGGTTTTTGCTAGTTGCAACACTAGTTCCACGCAATATAATGGGTTTGTTAAAAACACAACATCAGTTGCCATTAGCATTAACTTAGAAAGCGAACATTCAATTGCAGATACTTTTCACATTAATTCAGGAGATGTTATAAAAATAACCTCTTTTAACGAAAAAGGAGATTTTGAAATTTATGATTGCACATCTTTTTTTGATTCCATTTCTTACCAATCTGCTCAATCAATCATTACGGTTTTGCCGGAAGAAACTATCATTAGTAGTAGTTCAAAACTTTTATCAGACGGCACGAGAACGCATGATTGCATTCTTGAAATTAGCGATGAAGGGCTTTAATTACAGCACTAAAATTCCACTTCTTCGTTGGATTTTTATGTTTAATCACAAGCATTACTTAACTTTATCTAGTGAGCTATCAAAACATCATTAAAGATATTGCCAAGGGAAATTATGCTCCTGTATATTTTCTGCACGGAGATGAACCTCACTTTATTGATTTAATCGAAAATTTTATAACATCTAAAATCATTGATGAGACCGCTAGAGATTTCGATCAAACAATTCTTTATGGAAGAGATTCTGAATTACAAAGTGTTGTAAATGCAGCTAAGAGGTTTCCGATGATGGGTTCTCACCAAGTAATTTCAGTAAGAGAAGCTCAAAACTTTAAAAAATTTGATGAGTTAATTACCTATGCAAATAATCCACAAGCACAAACTGTACTAGTATTTTCGCACAAAGGAAAAAAAGTACCAGCAGGGATTTCTAAAAAATTCGGGAAAAACATTCTTCATTTTGAATCTAAAAAACTCTACGATAATCAAATCCCAGGATGGATTGTAAACCAAGTAGAAAGTAAACACCTTCAAATCTCCGAAAAATCAGCAGTAATTATAAGTGAATATCTTGGAAATGACTTGGCTAAAATCAGTAATGAACTAAAAAAATTAGCAATCATACTTCCTAAAAACTCAGTTATCACTCCTGAGGTTATCGAAAACAACATAGGAATTAGTAAAGATTATAACAATTTCGAATTGGGGACGGCACTGGTAAATAGAGATGTCGCTAAAGCCAACCGAATTGTAAAACATTTTGGAGCGAATCCTAAAAATTATCCTCTAGCTGCCACAATTCCAATGTTGTACCGATTATTTTCAAAAGTAATGGGATGTTATTTTGCTCCCTCCGACTCACCTGAAGTTCTCGCACAAACAATTGGCGTAAGTAAATTCTTTGTAAAAGATTACGCTACAGGCAAAAGAAACTTCAGTAAAAGGCAGGTATTCAATATAATAAGTCATCTAAACGAATATGATTTAAAATCGAAAGGTTACGGTAATACAACCACATCGGAAGGTGAACTCTTAAAGGAATTAGTATTTAAAATATTGCACTAATTCACTTTTGTTGAAAAATTAGAGAAATACACTCTTTTTATTTTCTTTAGCTCTTATATTCTTAGTATTTTTGTCCTCTGTTAAACGTAACAGATTTATGCCCAACACAAAGTACATTTTCGTAACAGGAGGAGTTACTTCTTCTTTAGGAAAAGGAATAGTTTCAGCTTCATTAGCAAAACTCTTACAATCAAGAGGCTACTCCACTACAATACAAAAATTAGATCCATATATTAATGTAGATCCAGGGACATTAAATCCATACGAACATGGTGAATGTTTTGTAACTGATGATGGCGCTGAAACAGATTTAGACCTAGGTCACTACGAACGTTTCTTAAGCGTACCTACTTCTCAAGCCAATAATATTACTACTGGTAGAGTATACCAAAATGTAATAAACAAGGAAAGAAAGGGTGAATACCTAGGGAAAACTGTTCAAATTATCCCACACATTACCGATGAAATAAAATCTAGTATTAAGTTATTAGGCGAAAACGGCAATTGGGATGTTGTAATTACAGAAATTGGTGGTACCGTTGGAGACATCGAATCGTTACCTTACATTGAATCTGTTCGTCAACTAAGGTGGGAACTAGGAAGTGACTGTCTAGTAATTCATTTAACACTTATTCCATTCTTAGCCGCATCTGGTGAATTAAAAACGAAACCAACTCAACATTCTGTTAAAAAACTATTAGAATATGGATTGCAACCAGACATCTTAGTGTGTAGAGCAGAACATGAAATCCCAAGAGAAGTAAGAAATAAAATTGCACGATTCTGTAATGTTGAGCCACAAGCGGTAATCGCTTCTTTAGATGCTAAAACAATATATGATGTTCCATTGTTAATGATGGAAGAGGAATTAGATAAAGTTGCCATCAGAAAACTAGGCCTAGAATTGGGTGAAGAGCCAGAATTAAAAACATGGAAGTCTTTCCTAAAAAGATTAAAAAACCCTAAAAATTCAGTAAAAATTGGATTAATTGGAAAATATATTGAATTAAAAGATTCTTACAAATCAATCGCGGAGGGGTTTATTCATGCAGGTGCTAATAATGAATGTAGTGTTGAATTAGAATGGATTCACTCAGAAGGTATTAACAGCGAGAACGCACAAGAAAAACTAGGACATCTAAACGGTATTCTAGTTGCACCAGGATTTGGAGAAAGAGGAATAGCAGGGAAACTCGCAGCCGTTAAATTTGCAAGAGAAAACAAAACTCCTTTTTTTGGTATTTGTTTAGGAATGCAATGCGCAGTTGTTGAATTTGCCCAAAACGTAATGGGATTAGAATCCTCTTCAAAGGAAATCAATAGCGACGTGAAACACCCTGTTATTGATTTAATGGAAGAGCAAAAGAAAATCAGAAATATGGGTGGAACTATGAGATTAGGAGCTTATCCTTGTTCGTTAGAAGAAGGTTCTATTGCTCATCAAGCTTACGGAACAAGAGAAATTTCGGAAAGACACCGCCATAGATATGAATTTAACAATTTTTATAAAGATGATTTCGAAAAAGCAGGGATGAAGGCTACCGGAATTAATAGTGACACAGGATTAGTTGAAGTAGTTGAAATTAAAGATCATCCATATTTTATTGGAGTTCAATTTCACCCAGAATATAAAAGTACTGTAGCTAATCCCCACCCATTATTTATTGGGTTTGTAAAAGCTGCTTTAGAAAACGTATGATTTAGAAGTTTAACAGTGATTTATAAGTAATTTATAATGGATAAGAATCAAATTATTGGTTGGGTATTAATAGTAGGTATCGTTATTGGTTTCGTTGCCTATAACGGCTCTAAGGAAGTACCTATCGATCAACAAAAGGCAAATATTGAAGCCTTTAATAACCAAAAACCAGATACAGTTATAACTGAAACTAGCGTAAAACCTGCGGATCCAGTAATAATTCAAAAAATCGATTCTAGTTTAACTTACGAAGAAAAAATAAGGTTTAAAATTCAAAATGAAAAATTGAAAGATCAGTATGGTCTTTTTGCTAATTCGGCTAATTTAAAAGCGGATGAAATAATCATCGAGAACAATAAATTAAGATTACACATCAATACAAATGGTGCTTATGTATCCAAAGCTGTATTAAAAGAATATAGATCTTATGAAGATTACCATTTAAACCAACAAGGAGAATTAACCATTTTTGAAGGTGAAGGGAATTCGCAAGTAATTAAATTCTTACATTCTAACAGAGAGCAAAGTACAGATGCCTTTAAGTTTACGCCTTCTGCTCAAAAACTAAAAGTTACTGAAGGTTCAAACAGTATTTCTTTTACCTTAAATTCTGATGATGGGAAAGGTAAAATTGAATACGTTTACACCTTGAATGCTGATGACTATCTGGTTGATTTTGATATTAATATGGTTGGTCTTGAACGCTCAATCCTTCCTATTGAAGACGGTGCTCTTAAATTAGAATGGAATCAAGTTCCAAGTTCTATCGAAAAAAGTATTTCAATCGAAAGACAAAGTGCTTCTGTTTTTTGGCACTCGCAGGCAGATGGGTATGATTGGTTAGGCGAAAGAAGTCAAGAAGATAGCGAAACATCCGAATTCACAACAGATTGGATATCATTCAAACAACAATTTTTCTCAAACATTCTGATTGACAATGGAGATGGGTTTAAAAATCCATTCATGTCCATTAACTACAAAGAAGAAGACACAACTTATTTAAAAAAATATCATGCAGTTGCGCCTTTAAAGTTTAGTGCATCCAAAGACAATTATTACGATTTTGATTTGTTTTTTGGACCAAATGATTTCGATTTGTTGGCATCAATAAAAGATGGGAACTTAGAGTTGGAAGATGAAATTAACCTAGGTTGGGGAATATTTAGAGGAGTTAACCAATATGTACTCTACCCTATATTCCAATTCATATTGGAATACCTAGGGGTATCTATTGGAATTGGAATTATCCTTTTAACATTCGCAATCAAATTATTATTATTCCCAATAACTTATAAAAACTACTTAAGTTCTGCTAAGATGAGAGTTATCAAGCCTCATTTGGAAAAGTTAAACAACGAAAATAAAGATGCCGATCCGGTGAAAAAACAACAAGCTACTATGGCATTGTATAAAAAAACCGGTGTTAATCCTCTTGCAGGATGTATTCCCGCATTATTACAAATGCCAATCTTAATAGCACTATATCGCTTATTCCCTGCTTCTATCGAATTAAGACATCAAGGTTTTCTTTGGGCTGATGATTTATCTTCGGTTGATGATTTTATTCAATTAGGATTCCAAATTCCTATTTACGGAAGTCACCTAAGTATATTCACTGTACTTATGGCAATTTCAATGTTCTTCTACATGAAATTCAATCAGCAAATGACTCCAAGCCAAAGTGGTGGTGGTGAAATGCAAGAAGCGATTCAGAAGAACATGAAAATGATGATGAACTTAATGCCTGTATTCATGTTATTTATGTTCAACAACTATGCAGCTGGTTTAAGTTTCTATTACTTCTTAGCTAACCTTATTACAATCGCTCAAACGATTACAATTAAGAAATTTATTATTGATGAAAAAGCAATTTTAGTTAAAATTGAAGATCAAATGAGTAAACCAATGACTAAGTCTCGTTGGCAGAAAAAAATTGATGAAATTCAATCAAAACAAAAAGTAAAAAAATAAATGAATTCATCATTAAAAAACACTTTAAAGGCGTTGCTCGTAGCAATGCCTTTTTTATTCACATCTTGTATCTCTAAAAGTAAAGATGTTAAAAAAGTTAAAGTTCTAACTTATCAAAAGACTCAATGCTACGGTTCATGCCCAGTTTATTCAATAACATTTTATTCAAATAATTCAGTTTTAGTTTATCCAAAATCAAACTTTGTTGTTTCTGAAAAATCTAACGGAAAACTAAAAAAAGGTACCATTGAAAATCTTTTGAATTATGCTGAAAGAACAAATTTTTGGAGTTTAAAAAACGAATACAACGACGAGCTAGTTTCTGACTTACCGTCTATATTTATTACAATTTACAATAATGATCAAAATAAGAAAATAAAGGTCAGAACAAATCCCCCGCCTGAACTAAAAGAATTACTTTTAGAGATTGAAAATATTATCAAGACAATTAAATGGAAACCAGTTTCTAAAGCTAAGAAATCATAATTTACAGATGAATTAGAAATATTTATAAATAATGTTCATTTATTAGTTAAGAAAGTACTTGAAAAACTTGATAGATAAAGTAATTAATCGGAAATTTACCGCTTAGTAAAAATGGTTTAATATGATAAAAGTATTCACTAACTGCTCTATTTTCAACGGAGAAACCTTTGTAGGTAACCGCGCCGTTGTTACAGAGGGGAATCAAATCAAAAAAGTTGTTCATAAAAGCAACTTGGTTGGATATGACAACATCATTGATTTAAAGGGAGCTCTTTTAGTTCCTGGTTTCATTGACCTCCAAGTAAACGGAGGTGGTGGAGCGTTTTATACCCAAAAAGCCTCTGTTGAAAACTATAAAATCTCCAATAAAGCACATTTAGATTTTGGTACCACATCTTTACTCCCTACTCTAGTTTCTACATCTTTAGATAATATTGTTGCTCAATGTGATGTAGTAAGAGAAATGATGAAAGATCCAGACTCTGGTGTCATTGGAATTCATGTTGAAGGTCCATTCTTTAATCCAGAGAAGAAAGGAGCGCATTCATTAGATTTTGTAAGAGAAGCTACTGATTACGAAATTGAAAAAATAATTGAGGCTGGTAAAGGTGTTATCAAGATATTAACTTGTGCTCCTGAAGTAGTGAAAGAAAAACACATAAAAATGTTAGTTGCGGCTGGAATTCCAGTTTCAGCAGGGCATAGTAGCTGTACTTACGAACAAGCTATGAAGGCATTTGATGCTGGCGTTACTAAAGTTACTCACCTTTACAACGCACAGTCGCAGTTTACAAGTAGAGCTCCAGGCTTAGTTGGCGCCTATTTAGATTCATCTGATGATGTTTACGGAGGAATTATTGTTGATGGTGTACATTGTAATTACGCTTCTGTAAGAATAGCACACAGAGCGAAAAAAGGGAAATTATTCTTAGTTTCTGATGCTTCATTTGTTAAACATCCTGTAGACAATTTTGAAATCGATGAATTCAAAATTTTCTTTAAAGATGGAATGTATTTAACAGAAACAGGTAACCTAGCGGGTTCTGCTGTATCCATGTTAGACTCGGTGCAAAACTGTTTTAGCGAAGCAAACATAGAGCTTGCTGAAACATTAAAAATGTCGTCGAGATACCCTGCAGAATTTATGGGTATTGATGACGAATTTGGTTACATTAAAAAAGGATACAGGTCTGATTTCGTTGTTTTAGAAAGAGATACGCTTAACTTAATTGATGTTTATAAATCAGGTGTGAAAGTTAAAATTGACAAAGTAATTACTACTGAGTAAATTTAATAAACAAAATATTAAAAGCCGAAACAATCCAACGTTTCGGCTTTTTTATTTAAAAAATTTTTCAATGGCATAATACAATATTTTATGTTTTGGATTCCAACCTCTTTTTAGTTAATTTTATAGATATGTTGAGTGAGCTTAAAGAATTATTCATTGAAGTATTCCAACTTGTGTTCGGATATTTTTATCACTTGGATAAAAGAATCAACATATTCTACCTCTTAACATCAGTTCTTCTAACTTTATTCGTGTTTTACAAAAGAAAAAAATCACAACCAAAACCCTCCAAAAACTTTTTTCAATACTTATTTAAAAAAGAAAATTACTGGAGTAAAACTGCTTTTGTTGATTACGCTTTTCTGTTTTTTAATGGCTTTGTGAAAATAACAATAATAGCGTCCTTCTCTTACTGGTCCAGACACTTCCAATTTAACATTACAGAAAGCCTGTTGGAAAATTGGGGTTACAAGCCTACATCATTATCAATTCCAACATTAAGTGTCTTATATACAATCGCATTGCTTCTAATTGGAGACTTCAGCTATTATATACTGCATTGGCTATATCATAAACTACCTTTTTTATGGGCCTTCCACAAAGTGCACCACTCTTCAACTGCATTAAATCCTGTTACCCAATACAGAATTCATCCAATAGAGTTAATTATAAACAACCTTCGATTTGCAATTGTGATTACTTTACTTAACGGAGTTTTTGATTTTTTAAGCAATGGCTACTTTGGTCCTCAAACTTATTTAGGCGTAAATGTTATTTTAATAACCTTTAACACATTGGGTGCAAACCTTCGCCATTCCCATGTGAAACTAACTTACTTTAACTGGTTAGAAAACTGGTTTATTAGTCCATATCAGCATCAAATACATCATAGTTCACAAAAAGAATTATACGATAAAAACCTTGGTTCGAAGCTTGCAATTTGGGATAGTTTATTTGGAACATTAGTAAAGTCAAAAGATGTTTCAAAATTAGAAGTCGGATTGGGTGAAAAAACACCACACTATAATAATTTTTTAAAGAATCTGATTAATCCGTTCAAAGCGCTTTTTAATTCTAAATACTAGAATAATTATAAAAAATTCCTAAGCATTAAGTCAATACCTAGCGACCAATGGGAATAAGACGATATCAGCCTCGTTTATGGACTAACTTAATTTATACCCCTCTTACTATATTCCCTATCAATCATTAATAATTTGAACGATAAAAACATAAGTTATCGGACAGGAACCAAACAAAAAGTAAATTATTCACTGATCATTTAATAGCAATACAATAATCAATTTTCTTCCAATTTCATTAATTAATAAATTGTGTATAATTATTAGTTTTTTATGGTTCTAAAAGTTAAATTAATCCTTGGGTGATGAATTTTCCTTTGAACTGGTATTTGATGCACCCAATGATGCTGTAATGCGCCAATCATAATTACTAATGAACCTGTAGGTAGCTCTAGTTGTAGTTTTTGATTCAATTTTGTTTTGTGTTTCAAATCAAACCTTCTTGTAGCCCCAAGACTTACTGATGCTATTGTTGGATTAATTCCCAAACCTGCTTCGTCATCCGCATGCCAACCTACCTTATCGTTACCATCTCTGTAATGGTTTAGAAGAACACTATTAAAATTTTCAGTTGGTATAAAATACTCAATAACCTTTTTAATTTCTAACAACTCTACTGTCCATGGATCTGGATCACACAAAATACCTGAATACTGGTAACTAAAACCTTCGTAACCATACCAAGCTGTTTTTCTGGGAACATCATACACTTTACCATACATTTTTATTTGCTCTTGCTTCCAATTGATAGTCTCTAGTAGTTTTTTTAAATATTTTTCAGCTATCGACAAAGGCATGAAATTGGGCATAAACCAAATTTCCCCATCTTCCAAAATGAACTTTTGAAAAGTTCTCTCCTTCGGCTTTTGATTAAATAAATCCATTGTCAAATATTTTAAATTCTTTAACGAAGCAATCTGGTAAATTTTACAAACTAAAAGAAAAGCAAATAAGTACATTAAAACCTTAAATAAAAATAGACTTATTAAATTGAATTTAAGGTGAGGATGTGTTTTTTTATCTTTCCACGATATTAAAAAAAGCTTTAAGACTCTACCTTTTCGCAGCTACAAAAACATACTCTTTTCCAATGAACTTAAAAGGACAAAGCACAAACCAAATTTTAGAGGATTTGAAGAAATTTAATAAGGTTGAATTATAAATCCAAAGCATATTTAAATACATTAAGATATTTTATAAAGGAGAAATACTTTACTCTTTTTTCAATAGTAAATTGATTCTTACGACAGGTAAGTAACTGAATGTGTATTGAGTAAATATTTATTTAATAGCGAGACGGTAATTCCAGCTTGGAAAATAGCTTTGACCAAAAAAAATGATAAACCTCTTATTTTCCATATTGATAGAGTAATTCAAATAACTATGTTTGATTATTTGGACGGGACTAGAAAAGGGAATTGTTGGGATAATGCAGTTGCTGAAAGGTTGTTTAAAACATTGATACCTGAATTGATTTATGATTAAAACTACAAAACCATTTAACAAGCTAAAACTACTGTTTTTGTACATGTTAATATTTGGTATAATAGAAAATATTTCGTTCCTCATTAGATTATAAAACACCCAGAGAAATTGAATTAGAAGTTATGTTTATTAAACAAACAACATAGGTCTAAAAAAAACTGTCCAACTTTTTATTGTAATTCCAGTCAAGTAAATTACTGAATAATAAACTTATGTAGTAGGGTACTTTGATCAGATTGAAGTTTGATAAAATAAACTCCAGCCGTTAAATGGTTCCAATTGAAAGTTGTTGTGCCTTGAATATTTCTTTCTTGAATTATTAACTTTCTATTGGGTGAGAATAAAGCAAGTTGAAAGACTTCATTTTTAGGTAAAACCAAAGTAACTAGTCCTGAACTTGGGACAGGATAAACAGTATTTTTTTTATCGCTTTTAACAAAAGCCACATCATTTGTACTAGGACTTTGTTTAAATGAATGTTCTTTATTGGCCTCAATATTAGTTATGACTTCAGCTTTTCCGCCGAGCCATTCTATTTTTAGAGAATCAATTGAGGTTGCACTGGCTAATCCAAAATGTTGAATAAATCCAGCATGACCCCCATAACCACCGCATGATTGAGAGTTTATTTCACGCATTTGCCATTCTGAGCTACCTGTTGGTTTTATTCTGATTTTAGTACCGATTGCAGGAGAACCATGTTCATTAAGACAATTTATTAATATCCAATTGTTTTCATTTCCATTGTTTAAAAAGAACTGATTGTCTTGATTCCCTCCATTGGTAATGAATAAATCTTGAGTACCATTTTTATCATAATCAACCCAGAAAACACCATTTGAGTTACCTAAATCATCTTCGCTTTGAGGAACCGTAGTTGAATGAAAAGTAAATTCTATGTTTTCAAACATAGAATTTAAACCATCATTTGTAACAAATAAATCTAAATCTCCATCATTATCATAATCACCAAAAGCACCACCTTCTGAGTTTTCAAGCTCTTGTGAGTAGTCAGAATAGGGAGGCTGTGTAAAGTCGCCTTGTTGATTGTTCGTGAATATTTTGTTCTTTCCAAACCAATTAATTTCCAGCAGGTCTAACCAACTGTCGTTATTAAAATCGGCCAAACAAACTGTATAAGTTGTGTTTGCATGCTGGGTAGGGATTAAACTTAATTTCACTAGATTACCATTTTGGTTGACATAGATATCGTTATTTAAACGATTCCCAACAAACAAGTCAGGGTATCCATCATTGTTGAAATCAGACCATGTTGCGTTTAAGGAACTTAAGGATTCTGTAGACCAAGTTCCATTTATCTCCTCAAATTTACCATCTCCCAAATTCCGATAAAGGTAATTTGGTTGATTATCATAGTTGGTAATAAAACAATCAATAAACCCATCAAGATCATAATCAACCCAGGCACTAGATGTCGTGTAGTTAACTTTGATAGTTAGCTCACAATTTAGTTTTTCAAATTCACTATTTCCTTTATTTTCATAAAGAGCATTTTTTTGCAACTTGTTGCATAGAAACAAATCAAGATCACCATCATTATCAAAGTCCACCCAATTTGCTCCTAAAGAGTTGCTTTTATCATCAGTTAAGATATTTGTTACCTTCTCAAAACCTCCTTCCCCATCATTTTTATAAAGGAAGTTAACATGATTACCCCATCCATTGCTAACGTATACATCTTCAAACCCATCGTTATCATAATCGCCCCAAGCCATAGCTTCAGAAAAGCCTTGCTCAAGAACCAATATTGATTCACTTTGAAATTCGAACTGAATAATATCAGATGTTGGTTCAGGGTTAGCTAAAAATTCCGAACTAAAAAATGTTGATAGAAATATGATTAGTAACCGTTTTTTTAAAATTGTTGACGCAGCTCTTCTGTTGAAATTAATCTTAGCTAAAAAACGTTCACATCCAATTATGATTAAAACAATCGTTATGATTAAGATAACTTGCACAGTAGAATCCATGGAGGCAAACTTACGAGAATTAAATTTAATATGAATCTCCTGATAATAGGAAAAGGATGTTATTTCTTTAACTCCCTCAAGATATTATAACATTAAAAGTAATAATGTAAAATGTTTTAAAAGTCTAGTAGATCAATTACCATTGAGATTTTATATCTTTTTATCTACGTTATATTCTTTTAAATCAAAGTTAAACATGTAACTGCCTTTTTAGCAATTGTTTTATAAAGAACATAATTAAAGGGGAATAAAACATTATCTGAAAAATATATAGCTGATTAAAACAGAGTGATCACCACCCAGTCAATGCAAAAACATTTATTGACATCCAAATACAGTTTGCCACAAACTTTTCTGTTATCATTTCCATGTTGCTTTTTCATTAAAATACATGCTGATATTATTATTAATGTTATTTACATTAACCATAGCATGTATCTTAACAAACATCCTTCGCCCTGATCTCATGTATTGAGATTCCGTCGATTCTTTTTCAGCAGAACTCTTAATAAAATAACATTCATTTTTTTTGTTGAGCACTCTATTGAAATAAAAACCATCCAACAAACTAAAGATTCTTGGGCGAGAGATTGCATGCCAATCCAAATTTTTGAAAGAAGAATATATTTAAATTTGCATACGAGCCAAACTATTTAAAGAAGCATTCAAAGTATCGAACAATACCATCGAATATAAAGTTGCTTGAAAACTACAGCGTTGCCAACTCAAGATTAAACTTCGACGGTGGAAATCTTGTTTGCTTTTCTCAATCATGCAGAATGTGGACATAATTATCCACCATGCAAATTCTGTGGGAGTGACTTTTCAATGGTGCCTGTTGTCTGTTACTACTTGTTGTACCTAGCCATTTTTTTATCAAAGAAGACAAACTAACCAGGGTTTTGTGATTTAATTTGTGTCCTTCGGATTTAATATTTTTTATTTTACAGCTATAAAAAGATATTTACTAAATCATAAAAACCTAAATTACAATACTTTAAATTTAATTAATAGCTTTTTAAAAAACGTTTTTTTTAATTTTTGGTTATTGTTTAATAAAAAACTATTTTTTATTTTTACTTTCTTTTCAAAACTATCTTAAGTTCTCTAACGTAATTAAGGAACTTTTGATTTAAGAATGCGATAAATGTATGACCAAGCCAGTACAAATAAGCTCTTTCGCTCAATATATATATATATATATAAACTCGTACTCTAGCAAGAAAGCACTTGTTTTTTTTCTTTGTTTTTTTCTTCAACTATCCCTCTTTTCACAAGCACGCCTTGTATTAAACGACGAACCCTATTTGGTACTCAATACCGCCGTAACTACCGATGAGGTATTTATAGTGTTGGATAATCAGAATACCAACGCATTAACCACTAAAGGCACAGGCGGAAACATCATCACCAAACACGAAAAAAACCAACTTAAATGGAACATAGGGACAAATACAGGAACGTATACAGTCCCTTTTACAACGGCCACTACAGCCACCAACGGTTCCGAATCTCAAATACCCATTAGTGTAAACATTACAGGAGCGGGAACCGGTAGCGGGAACATTAAATTTTCCAGTTATACCGATAATGACCCAACAAATAATTACAAAGTATCCGAGTATAAACCATCTGATGTAACCAATATGAATAATGGAGATGGTGAAGACAATTCAAATAATGTAGTAAATCGCTTTTGGATAATAGA
>JAQXEE010000125.1 GCA_029251005.1 Flavobacteriales bacterium
CTTCTTCTAATGCTTGTGAGCTTGATAGTTTTATTTTGACAACCTTTTCAAATTCTTCGATTGCATTTGTCGAAGATTTTTTGATGTTTAATAAAGGCGTTTCTAATTCAAATCCTTGCTTTTTATTTAGCCAATAGTAAGTGTCTAAAACATCAGTTGTTTTCCGAACAAGATCAACATAAAGATTATCGTAAGAATCTTCTTTTTCTATTAATTTGATAACCTCTTTACACTCTGACATTGCTCTAACAACTTCCTTATTTCCAATTTTCGTTAGGAAACTATCAGAAGTATTTGCAACTAAAGATCCATCGTCTAAAAATGGAGTTGTCCATATTTGAATTGAATGATGAGCTTGTACTTCGTCTTCAGACTTGAAAAAACATAACTCTCCATTTTTAAATAAAGAATAACCATGACAGATAATTGGCTTACCAATCTTTTGCTCAATTAGGTTGTAAGAGAGTAGGAGGTAAATCCCGTCTGGTTTATCATAAAATATGTAAAGAAAATCCTCTCCATTAGGGGAGGCTATCCTTTTTTCGAATAGCATTCGCTCAAGATTAAGGTTGAATAATCTAACCTCTCCTGATTGTAAATACATCCCTTGTGGGAATATTACACCATGATCATCCGGTAAAAGTGCACAACATTGTTCTATTCCATCAACTCTGGTAGCTTGTTTGATTTTATCGTTATATATTATGAAACGAGCTTCTTTTTCCTTGTAAGGAAGGATTTTCAGAAAGATTAAATTCTCAACGATCGCATAAGAAATATCTGCATCGTCAAGACCTTGTTCTTTATAATTAACAGGTTCTGCGAAAATTCCTTTTCCCGAATCTGTATTATCTTCTATTTTAATTGTTAAGTCTCCACCAATTGTTTCAACAAAAAGTTTGTCCTCAATAGATATATGTGGATGATTCCCATCTCGATACATATCCCGATTTGTTTTCTTCCAAACAAATTCATGTTGATCAGGATAAACTATCTCATGTGCACTTCTGTTGTCTACATACTTAAGGCTCTTTTCTTCCTTTTTCCATTTAAAAACCTTGACGTCTTCAATTCTTTTCCCAATTTGAAAAATCATGTAAATAAAAGGTCCAATTTCTACAAATTTTAAAAATTGAGTTTCTCGGTAATATTGGTATAGGTTTTCAAAATCGGTAACAAAACGTTTGTCGTTTAATATCGAAGAAGCGCTTTTATGAAAGGAATGTGCGCCATAAAGTGTTACAGAGAAAACATCAGAAACTCTTGTGGTTGTTCTTAATCCGATGTGGACATTGTACCCGAAAATGAAGTCGTTACCAAAAGATATCATATCTCTTGGAATACATTTATTGTCTGTTGTAATACGTTCGTTGGCAACTAGCTCAGTTTCAATCGATCCAAAAACCTCTTTTCTAAGCGAGTTTAATTGGTTTAATTTTGACGCTAACTCATTAGCACCTTTTTGGAGTCTGCCTTTGATTATCTCATAAGTTCCCTCTTCTAAACTACTTTTTTTATCAACGCTATTTTGGTCTGCTTCTTCCGACATTTTACATTATAAATTTGAAACAATTTTGAAATTAAGTATGCTTATTAAAATTATAAGCCACACCAAAAAATAAAAGCTAGGTCATTTAATAAAACAACCTAGCGATATTTTATTTTTTAATTCCTAAAGCATCAGGAGTTAAGTTGCCAACTCCGGCCTTATTTACAGTTTCAAGTAATGAGGCCAAAATTCCCTTCGTTTTAGAATCACCAGCTTCTTGGTTCATTCTAATTAAAAGATTGGCTACACTTAAGTTTTTCAAGTCTTCCGATGTTACGCCGAATTGACCAATTAATGATCTAATTTTCTCACCCATATTAGCTCCTTCTGAGTTGTCTAAAAGGTGATCTTTGACCTCTGTAAGAACAGGTGAGTTATTTAATGCTCTTTCAACATATTTTCCATTTGAAATGGCTCCAACAATTTTATCGAAGAATACTTGCTCACCACCTACGATATCAATATTAGCGGATTTTAAAGCAGTTGCTAAAACGGTAGCTTGTGCATCAGCAATGTCCTTTTGTATGTGAATTTGAGCCAAGTCAATCTCTTTGTCTTTATCTAATTTCAACTTGAATTCCTCATGTTCTTTTCCAACACCATCTAGTTTTTTCATTGCGGCAGCTTTCTCATCAATACCAATTGCTTCAACATGATATTTCTCAGATGTAACGGCAGCTTCAGCCAATCCTTTTTCTTTCTCAGCCTCTGCAATTGCAGTAATGATTTCACTTTCAGCAAGACCTTTTTCTTTCGAAACTTTCGCAGCAGCTTCACCGATTTCTAAATCAGAAATTGCTTGAGCATGAGATTTAGCTTGGATTCCTTTTGCTTGAGCCAAAGCTTCAGCTTCAATTACAGCAGCATTCGCATCTCCTTCTTTCTCCCTCGCGGCAGCTTTAGCCTCCATTACTTGGGCTTCAGATATTCCAATCGCAGCTTCCTCGGCCGCTTTTGCATCAGCTAATGTTTTAATAGCTTGTGCTTTTTGGATCGATGCTTCTTGATCTGCTTGTGCGTCGATTACTTTTTGCTTTGCATTATGTTCGGCAGCTTCTTTACCAGCTTCTGCCTTTTTAATTTGTTGTACCAAAGCTGCTTCAGCTTCCTCCTCAGCTTTAGTTATCGCAACAAGCTTATCACGATCAGCTAATGATTTAGCTTTAGTATCTTTAATGCTTTCTTCTTCAACAACGACTGTTTTTTCAATCGCAACTCTTTCTCTAATTACTTCTTGAATGTTCTTTTTTTCTTCTTCAACAGCTTTTTCCTTTTCAATTTGAGCTAAAGTTACCACCCTTTCTCTCTCTGTTAATTCTAATAAACGGTCTTTTTCAACTCTTTCCGTTTCAACTGCTGCAGTTCTTTCTTTGTTTTTCGAAGCAACAATTACTTCTCTTTCCTTATTTTCTTCAGCAATTTGAAGTTCTTCCTCAACAGATATTCTCGTGTTTTCTGCTTTTAATCTTTCTTCTTCTGCTACTTTAGAAATTTCAGCTTCTTCACGTGATTTGATATTGGCGATTTCTCTTTTTTGTTGTTCTTCTTTTTCTGAAAGTTGTTTTTCAAGTTGTAGAATTGCTTCCCTCGCTTCAACATCTTGTTTTTTAATTACCTTTTCTTTATCTCTTTGGATAAGGTTTGCTTGAACTTTCTCCCTGGAAGTGATATCTATGATCTTTTTAATACCCTCAGCATCCAAGATATTTGATTCACTTAATTGATCTAAAGGAGTTTGTTCCAAATAGTCAATTGCAGCGTCATCTAATACATAACCATTTAAGTCGGTACCAATTGTGTTGATAATTTCTTGACGGAATTCATCACGCTTGTTGTACAGATCAACAAAATCAAACTTTTTACCTACTGTTTTTAAGGCTTCAGAGAATTTCGAATCAAATAAAGATCCTAAAGCTGCAAGATCAGATGCCCTTTTACAGCCAACAGATTGTGCTACTTTTATAACATGGTCTGCTGTTTTGTTTACTCTTACAAAGAATACTACTTTGATATCAGCCCTCATGTTGTCTTTACAAACTAACCCATCATTTCCATTTCTTTCGATAATGATGTTTTTAAGCGAAATATCCATTAATTCTAACTTGTGTAAAACTGGAACAATAAGTATTCCATTGAAGGATACTTTTGTTCCTCCTACTCCTGTTTTAACTAAAGCTTGTCCTTGAGAAGTTTTGCGGTACCATTTGGCAATCATTGCGATTATTCCAAGTGCTACTAGAAGAACTCCTCCTCCTACTGTAAATAATAAATTGTCTAACATTTGATTTTGATTTTAGTTGTTAATCGATTGAAAAATGAGGTTCTACTAAATAGCAATCATCTTTTGATATGAATTTTACAATCATTGCTTGTTCTCCTTTTTCAATATTCCCTTGATTAGTTTTTACATTTAATAAAAAGTTCCCTCCATTAATAAAAGCTTCCGCTTGACCCATTTTTGTTTCTGTTATTGGGTATTTTATTGTTACGATTCTTCCTAGTAAATCTCCTGATGTTTCAGATTGATTTTCTAATGATCTAAAGATTTTTACAAAAGGTATTGTTGTGAATTTAGCTATGAAAAGTGATACAAATCCTATTGGTAAGAGGGTGATTAATGAAAAGAAAAAGGATTGGATTCCTAAAATATCATTAATATAAACTGTCCCAAATAATGTTGGAATCACCCAGAAGCTTAAAAAAACCATTAACGGTATGTCTCCTAGATTGAAAAACTTCAGCACATTATTTAAAAACGAAATATCATTCTCTCCAGTAGCCCCTAGCTCCGCTTCATAGTCCATTTCAACGTCTAGGCTTATGTCTGTTTCGAAATCGATATCTAGTTCAACATCGAATGAACTTAAATCTAATGCTCCAAAAATCACCAAAACCCAATAGCTCATAACAAAGCAAAATATAAGTGTAGGTATGATATTAGCGGCGGAAAATAGAATGTCAACCATCCCAGATAAAAATATTACAAACATGGTTAATTATTTAGTTTTGTTAATGCTTATTTTTTGCTTTAAAGTATTCAAGTCTTCTTGTGTGTGATTTGCTTTTAAATTGTTATCTAGATTTATCGGATAATGTACTTTTGTTAAATCTTGATAAGATTTCAATAAAGCCTCTTCCTGAATTACTTCATCTCTCAATTTGTTTAATAAAGTAATCGTATTATTTGAATTTAATAATGCCAATTGCTTGTTTAAGTTTTTTGTTGCGGTACTAATTTTGATTCTACCATTAAGTATTTTTAATTCATTTTCCCATTTTGAAATAGTTGATTTAATGATATAAATGTTTTTATTTAATTGTGTGTACTTTTTCTCAAAGTGGTTATGTTCGCTTTTGGCTTTCTTACTTAATTTAATTTGTAATGCTTTCTTTTGCAACGCTTCTACTGCTAGTTGATCTGCTTCAATTATTGACAGGGTTTTCTGTTGCCCTTTTTGAAGGATTAAAATAGCTTTTTGTTCATAGTCGTAACTATTCTTTTCAAACTTTTCAGCTTCGTTTTTGGCACGAATGGATAAGACTTTAATTTCAGCTAAAACCTCCCGGTTTTTTTTAATTTCAGACTTTAAGTTTTTAATACTTTCTTCGATAAAACTTATTGGTATTTCTAGATTATCTAAAATACTATTGGTTTTCGTTTCTATTGTTTTGAAAAACCTTTTAAAGAAGTTCATCAGGATAGAGTTCAAACCTTTGAAAACTCAAGAAGTCTATTCCCGTACTCAGATAACAATAATGTAAGTGAGTTAATTGACCCTTCTAACTCATTTTGATCAAGATTCTCAATTTGCAAAGTGTCTCTAAAAATGATTTTTTCTCCAGTCTCATTAAGAACAAATGCACCATGAACAATGTCTCTGTTTTTTTGAAGCAACTCACGAAACATTTCATCATTTCCTGATTTAGTTTCAAAGATATATTGTTCGATGATTAAAATAGGATCAGCACAACCAATCACTAGGTTTTTGATTCCCAAGTTTTCATTGTCAAGTAAGAAAATTTGGTCTTCAATATTTTCGTGGGTTATTGTGTGTCCTAGCTCAAGGATGTAGTTTTTGACTTTTTGGAAATTATCACTCATCTTTAATGATTGTTATTTGCAGTGTCTAATTTATTGCTTTCTAATTGATTTTAAAGGATTATCTTAAATTTTTTTCGACAAATTGCTGAAAAAACCACCAAGGTGGGTGAGTATTTTTTATTTTTGCTAACATAACTATACAAATATATATTAATTAATGTGTTTAAGCAAATTTAATTAGCTTTAAATACTAAAAAAATTAGCTTTATGTCGTTTATAGGAAGAAATATCAAAAAAATCAGAACAACAAAAGGTTTAAGTCAGACTGAGTTTGGTAAGATTTTTGGAATTACTAGAGGTTCAATTGGTTCTTATGAAGAAGGTAGGGCAGAACCTAAAATAGAAACCTTAAAAACGATTGCTAATAAATTTAGCATATCGCTAGACGCGATTATTACAGCTGAATTAACGGTAAATCAACTATCAGGTTTTAATCCTGATCAATTATTCGATAAAAATTCTTTAGAGTCTAATGAAAATGGTTTGCCTTCGGTTTTACCGAAATCTTTAATAGATAAGCACGGTGATTTAACACTATTAAGTCAAAATACTTTTTTTAAGACTTCCTTAAATTCAAAGGCTGATTTTAGTTTAACCTTTGATGAATCGATTGAATTATCCGGAGTAAATGCCACTAAGGGAGACGTCCTTTTTTGTAAAAAAGCATACGGTAAATCACCGTTTGGGTTTTTACTTTTGAAAGATAGTAAATTGTACTGGCAAGTACAGGAGCCTGACTTTACCGAAGGTGTGTTTTTTAAAGTAGTTGGATTACTTTCTTCTTCCTTTATGATCGAAAATAAAAATCCGCTTCAGCAGAAATTATCCGAATTAGAATTAAGGATTATTAATCTAGAAGCGAAGTCATAGCAACACTAAAAGAGTTTAGTGCCATATTTATTTCCTTTTGTGTTATTGCTGGTGAGAATGATAGTCTAAAGCTCGAAAAAGCTTCTTCTTTTGATTGTCCCATAGCTGTGAGTACATGGGAGGGATCTAATGTTTCAGATGTGCATGCAGAACCTAATGAGTAACTTATTTTCCTTGTAAGCTTTAAAAGGTTGTTGGCTTTAATACTTGGTATACATACGTTTAATACATGTTGAGATGTATTCGATTCTGCCTCATTAAATTTGGCGTTAAATTGAATGAACAAAGTTTTGAATTGTGCTTTGATCTCTTGCAGTATTTTTGTGTTTGATTCTAAGTTTGTAATTGCGATTTCGATTGCTTCTCCTAATCCTACTATACTTGGCGTATTCAAAGTGCCTGCTCGTAATCTATTTTCCTGGTTTCCTCCTGTTATGAGCGACTCAAGTGTAATTCTTGGACTTTTTCGGCGAATGTATAAAGCGCCAATTCCTTTTGGACCATAAAATTTATGCGCAGAAATTGGTAGCACGCCAATTTTATTATCCTGCATATCAATTTCCACTTTTCCTACAGCTTGTGTTCCGTCGCATAAAAAAGGGACATTGTTTTTAAATGCTATTTCGGATAATTCTTTAACATTTTGAATGACTCCAGTTTCATTATTAACCCACATTACAGCGGCTAGTATAGTTGTAGGTTTAATAGCACTTTCAAAAGATTTCTTTGTAATAATCCCTTCTGAATTAACATCTAAATAGGTGATGTCGGCTCCCTCTTTTTCTAATGATTTAATGGTGTCTATAACAGCTTTGTGTTCCGTTTTACTTACAATAATGTGATTGCCTTTTTTATGATAAAGGTTGAATATTCCTTTTATCCCTTGATTTATTCCTTCTGTTGCTCCTGATGTGAAAATAATCTCTGACTCTTCACAATTTATTGCTTTGGCAACTTGTTTACGGGCTCTTTTTATAGCTCCTTTAGTATACCATCCATGTTGATGCGTTGAGCTGCTAGAGTTTCCAAAATGTTCTGTAAAAAATGGAAGCATTGCTTTTAAAACATTTGGATGGACTGGAGTTGTCGCTGCGTAATCTAAGTAAATAGAATCTTCCATTATTTTAGTTTCTTTTTAAGCCAGCTATTGTGATCAATCATTTCTGAGTATAATCGATTTTCCTTGTAATTGTATTCTTTTCCTTGTTTTTTTACTAAATCAAATAGTAAATGTTTTTTCGAATTTCAGTGGTAGAAATTCATTTCGAATAAAGTTTAAAGAAGCCAACTTTTTAATTTTAAAAAAAAATCTATTAAAGATTTTAAGTGGGTAAGATATCTTATTTAATGGGAAAATCCAAGGATGGTAATTTGTAAAACGTAAGACATTATTAATAATATGAGAAATATAGTACTATGTGTTTGTGGTTTAATGACGCTTGTTTAATTGAATATAAGCTAGCTAATACTTTTTTATAATTGAGTGAATTTAGTGTTTTGCAAACTGAAATTAAATTAGCTTCAATCAGAACTTTAAAAGGTTCAGTTATTAAATGTTATGTTTGATTTAACTTAAGATAATTCCCCAATAATCATTATCTAATAAATGATTAGCTCGCTAGTCATTTAAGTTTTACAAAGCCTTTAATTAGTCAAAATAGATAAATAAAAGATTTCTACTTAAACAAAGTTAAAAAGCGTCGCTATCAACGAGGCTTTTTTTTATTTTTGAGGAAAATCAATCAATATGTCTGAGAAGAACTGGAAGTACTGTAACGACTATACTAATTATTCAAGATTCGTTTCAAGAGAAGTGAACATTGGAGATGTGGCCGTTGGAGGTAACAATCCAATTCGTATTCAAAGTATGACTACTACGGATACAATGGATACTATTGGTACAGTCGAACAAACGATCAGAATGGTTGAGTCTGGTTGTGAGTACGTAAGAATAACAGCTCCGAGTATAAGAGATGCTGAAAATTTAGGTGTGATTAAAAAGGAATTGGTTGCAAGAGGATATAATGTGCCCTTGATTGCTGATATACATTACACTCCTAATGCTGCTGAAGTTGCAGCAAGATTGATTGAAAAGGTACGTGTTAACCCTGGTAATTACGCAGACAAAAAGAGGTTTCAACAGATAGATTATACTGATTCTGATTACAATGCAGAGTTGGATAGAATCCGTAGTAAGTTTACACCACTTGTTAAGATATGTAAGGAAAACGGAACTGCCATGAGAATTGGAACAAACCATGGTTCCTTATCGGATAGAATATTAAGTAGGTATGGAGATACACCGTTAGGAATGGTGGAGTCGGCAATGGAGTTTTTGCGTATTTGTGAAGATTTAAATTATCATAATTTGATTCTTTCTATGAAGGCAAGTAATCCTAAAGTGATGGTAAACGCTTACCGTTTATTGGTGAAGAATATGATGGATTCGGGCATGAATTACCCTCTGCATTTAGGGGTTACTGAAGCTGGAGATGGTGAGGATGGAAGAATTAAAAGTGCCGCTGGAATAGGCGCTTTATTAGAGGATGGTTTAGGAGATACAATTAGAGTTTCATTAACCGAAGATCCTGAGTTTGAAGCTCCTATTGCAAAAGCATTAGCGGATAGATATAGTTTAAGATCTGCGGTTGAAAAGTTACCTCAAATAGAGAAAATAACGATTAATCCTTTTGAATACAAAAGAAGGAAAACTACTTCAGTTGCAAATATTGGAGGAGCAGAAGTACCTCGCGTAATTGTTGATTTGAGTCATGTTGATGAAATTAAACCGTCTCACTTATACCCATTTGGATATGTATACAATGTGCAGGATGATAAGTGGGTGATTCAAGATGTAGCTGTAGATTATGTTTACATTGGAGAGAAATCTATCAATTTTAACATCCCAGGGACATTAGGTGTTATTCAAAATAGAAGTGAGTGGGAGGAAAGTAAAGACAGACATTTTCCGATTTATGAATTGGGTGATTATATCGATACAGATAAATTATGTTTTATTGAAGGTAAAACAGAAGAGGTTATTGGAGAAGAGTTTGAATTACCTGTTAATGCTGTGTTAATTTTAACAACCACACATGAGCATGGTATGGCTGACCATCGAAGAGTATTCCATCAATTAATAGACCAAGGAAATACGAATCCTGTTATCGTTAAAAGAGGATATGAAGGATTAACCCACGAAGACTTTCAATTGTATGCTTCTACCGATTTTGGTGCTTTACTAATTGATGGATTAAGTGATGGAGTTTGGGTTGTGTCAGACTTGCCTGCTCAAAAAGTAATGGCTACTACTTTTGGTTTTTTTCAAGCTACAAGAACACGAATTTCAAAAACAGAATATATTTCTTGTCCGAGTTGTGGACGAACCTTATTTGACCTTCAAGAAACAACGCAGTTAATTCGATCGAGAACTTCCCACTTAAAAGGGTTGAAGATTGGAATAATGGGATGTATTGTAAATGGTCCCGGTGAAATGGCAGATGCTGATTATGGTTATGTTGGATCGGGTGTTGGTAAAATTACACTTTACAAAGGACAAGAAGTTGTGAAAAAGGCATTGCCTTCTGATCAAGCAGTTGATGAATTAATTAATTTAATCAAAGAACATGGCGATTGGGTTGAGGCTTAAGGAATCTTTAGTACTTGAATTTTTCTTCGAAAGAGTCATCTTACGTTCATAATTTTATTCTCTATCGTTAAATAAAATAACTTTTTGTTTTCTCTAGAAGTGAGTAAAATAAAGGGTTAATTTTTTCATATAAATCATTCTTAAAAAATAGCTTGTTTCTCTAATTAAATTGTCTTATATTTTGACAAAAATCTTGTCAAAATGATAAATAGAGCAATAGCACATTTTGACCTGGACAGCTTTTTTGTGTCAGTTGAACTACTGAAAAACAGCAGGTTAAAGGGTAAGGCGGTAGCGCTAGGTAGTAAAGAGGATAGAGGGGTGGTTACATCTTGTAGTTATGAAGCTAGAACGTTTGGCGTTCGGTCTGGTATGCCTATGAGATTAGCTCGTCAATTGTGTCCGGAACTCATTCAAGTTCGGGGAGATATGGATCAATACAGTTATTATTCAAATATAATTACAGAGATTGTTGCTGAAGATGTTCCGAAGTATGAAAAGACATCAATCGATGAGTTTTTTATTGATTTAACAGGAATGGATCGTTTTTTTGGAACGTACCAATTTACGCATGAATTACGTCATAAAATCATCAATGAGACTGGTTTGCCTATTTCGTTTGGCTTATCTGTTAATAAAACTGTAGCTAAAGTAGCGACTAACGAAGGGAAGCCTAACGGAGAGAAAAGAATTGAAATTGGAATGGAGCGTCCTTTTTTAGCGCCTTTGTCTATTAGGAAAATTCCTTATATCGGTAAACAAACAAGTGCTTTGTTAAAGCAAATGGGCGTTGAGTATGTAAAAACAATTCAAGCGATGCCTGCGGAGGCTTTTCAGCAGTTGTTAGGAAAGAGCGGATTAGGTTTATGGAAAAGAGCGAATGGGATAGATAATTCTCCTGTAGCGCCTTATTCGGAGCGAAAATCAATATCTACTGAGCAAACGTTTCATCAGGATACGATTGATGTAAGCATGCTAAGTTCTGTTTTATTAGGGATGACGGAAAAGCTAGCCAGTCAACTACGTCGTGAGCAAAAACTAACTGCCTGTATCGCTGTGAAAATCAGGTATTCTAACTTTGATACGCACACGAAACAAATGCGGATTAGTTATACTTCTTGTGATCATATTTTAATAAAAGGCGTTAAGGAATTGTTTAAAAAGCTGTACAGTAGACGTATGCTTATTCGCTTGATTGGGGTGAAGTTTAGTTACTTGGTTCATGGTAATTATCAAATTGATTTATTTGATGATTCGGTAGATATGATTAACCTCTATAAGGCTATGGATAAAATGAATACACGCTTTGGGGATGGTTCTATTAAACGAGCAGCTGGTTTAAATCCGCGTAAAAAGTCATTTAATTCTTTTAACAGTCAACAGGATTAGTGCTTAATAATCATACATATTATAGTTTACGCTACGGAAGTTTGTCAACTAAAGAGTTACTGGAGCATGCCGTAAATGTGATTGATAGAGATGAAACAGGATGGGGAAGTTTTGTATTAACAGATATTAATACTACTTCAGCTGTCTTAGACTTTATTCGATTGTGTCCAGCCTATCATATTAGGCCAATTGTTGGCATCGATTTTAGAAACGGGATTGATCAACAATTTATAGGAATAGCACAAAATAATAATGGATTTTTAGTTCTTAATCAATTTTTGTCAGAGTATTTAAAAAGAAAACAAGATTTCCCTGCTAGAGCTCCATCTCTTATGGATTGTTTTGTGATTTACCCATTGGAAAAATATTCAGGATTTCCTTTAAAACCTTGGGAATATGTAGGTGTTCGGTCAGATCAATTATTACGAAAACCAATTCGTAATCATGAAATCCCATCACACCGTTTAGTAGCGCTTCAAACAGGAACTTTTAGAAACAAGAAAGACTTTAATGCGCATCGTTTATTAAGAGCGATTGACAATAACACTTTACTGAGTAAATTACCGTTAGAGGAACAGGCTTTTGAATATGATACGATCTCTTCTTGGGATTCACTTTCTAAGCAATTCGCACTCTATCCAAGGTTATTAGAAAACACCAAAACAATTTTAGAAACTGCTTCGATAGAGTTTGATTTTACGACCTCTAAGAATAAAAAGGTTTTTGGTGAATCAAAAGATGCTGACTTTATTCAATTACAATCACTCGCTTATGTTGGTTTTTCAGAACGGTATGCTAATCCGGATGCGCCTAAGAAAGCAAGGTTGGATATGGAGTTAGATACCATTTTTAAATTAGGATTTACTGCGTATTTTTTAATCAATTGGAATTTAACCCAATATGCTAAAAGCAAAGGTTATTACTACGTAGGAAGGGGAAGTGGCGCCAATAGTATGGTGGCTTATTGTATGTATATCACTAATGTCGATCCTGTTGATTTGAATTTGTACTTTGAGCGATTTATTAATAAATACCGAAAAACACCTCCCGATTTTGATATCGATTTTTCATGGACGGATCGTGATGATGTGATTAATTATATTTTTAAAAAATACGGTACTTCAAACGTAGCAATGTTAGCTACGTATAATACATTTAAGTACAAATCTGCAATTAGAGAAATAGGGAAAGTCTTTGGTTTACCTAAAGGAGAAATTGACGTGCTAACGAGGTATGCTCCTAATAATTTGGATAACCTTTCACAATTAACGCTTCGATACAGCGAGGTTATTCAAAGTTTTCCAAATCATTTAGGAATTCATGCAGGAGGAATTGTAATATCTGATTTACCAATTTATAATTATACAGCGCATAATTTTCCACCAAAGGGTGTGCCGATTACGCAGTTTAGTATGCATGAAGCCGAGGACATTGGATTGCATAAATTTGACATCTTGAGTCAACGTGGATTAGGGAAGATTAAAGATGCAATCCAGTTAGTTCAACAGAATCATAATGTTGATTTATCTCGAAGTATTGAAAATGTAGAGCTTTTAAAAAAAGATCCTGAAATAAAGAAACAGTTGAAAAAGGGAAATACAGTTGGTTGCTTTTATGTGGAATCACCGGGTATGCGCATGTTATTGTCAAAACTAAAAGCGAATGATTATAGGCGACTAGTTGCTGCAAGTTCTATTATTCGTCCAGGAGTGGCAAAATCAGGAATGATGCGAGAATATATCCAGCGTTTCAGATTTCCAGATAAGCGAAAATATACGCATCCAAAATTAGCTGAGTTAATGGAAGAAACCTATGGTGTAATGGTTTATCAAGAAGATGTATTAAAAGTAGCACATTTTTTTGCTGGACTAACCTTGGAGGAAGCTGATGTTTTAAGAAGAGGAATGTCTCGGAAGTTTAAAGAACGGAATGAGTTTCATTTAATAAAGGATAAGTTTTTTAGTAATTGCGCTAAAAAAGGATATCCTCAAAACATCACAGCTGAGGTTTGGATGCAAATAGGGAGTTTTGGAAGTTATGCTTTTTCAAAAGGCCACTCAGCATCTTACGCTGTAGAGAGTTATCAGAGTTTATATATCAAAGCTTATTATCCTTTGGAATATATGGTAGCAACCATTAATAATGGTGGAGGCTTTTACAGGCAAGAAAGTTATATTCACGAGGCGAAAATGCATGGGGGGAATATTCATGCACCTTGTGTGAATAATAGTAGGGGGTTAGTTACTATTTACGAAAAAGAAATTTTCCTGGGGTTATCAATGGTTCAGGACTTGGAATTTCGAATCATTAAGGCAATTGGAGAAAGTAAGGATCGAAATGGAAGTTTTACGGATTTGTATAATTTCATTAAACGAATTCCTATTTCTAAAACACAGTTGAATTTATTAATCAGGATAGGTGCTTTTCGATTTACGGGAAAAACTAAAAAGGAGTTGCTGTGGGAAGGTTGTTTGAGTTTAGGTGAAAAACCAAAAGAAGTAAATGAGTTATTTAGCTTTAGACCTAGGCAATTTGAAATTCCTCAATTACACTATCATAACTTCGAGGATGCGCATGATGAAATAGAATTACTAGGCTTCCCTTTGTGTTCTCCGTTTAGCTTAGTTAAAAAAGAAAGGGAACATTTTGTTATGGCTTCGGAAATGAAAAACCATTTAAATAAGGTAGTTGTAATGTTGGGTTATTTTGTTTTTGTAAAAACTACCAAAACCTCAAATGGCGATATAATGTATTTTGGAACTTTTGTAGACCCCAAAGGTGATTTTATTGATACTGTTCACTTCCCTCAAGTAGCTATTAACTATCCCTTTAGAGGTTTAGGTGTTTATGCTTTAAAAGGAAAAATAACAGAAGATTTTGATTTTTATAGTATAGAGGTTAACACCATGAATTATCTTCCTTATGCAGAAGATAAGCGCTATGACTAATTCTTGAAATGTCATTATAGTCTACGTAAGAATAGAAATTACCGATAAAGTTCCTGTAATTGATGAAAATAAAATACGATTAGCCTAGCTCATTATTTTAATGTTTATTTAGAGTGTTGTAGATAAGGTTCGGATCTATTTTTGTTGCAGGTGTTTTAAATTGAAACCAATCTCGTGGATCCCAATCTAATCCCGCACCATTCATAAAGTTAAAAAGAGAAGTTTTTAAACCATCCGAAAATTGATCATGATTGGTTCCCGTTGGATCAGTGTGAAAAAGATCGTTGTCTGCAAATCCTTGAAATTTAGGACCGGTAATTTTAATCCCATATTTTTTAGGATTTAATCCTACTGGACTATGTGCTGTAGCAGTGAATAAATGCCAAAATCCAGACTGGATACAACCGTTTTCAAACAGTTGTCGAACAATTTCTACAGCGTCAATTGTTTCTTGTTTTGTTTGTGTAGGAAACCCATACATTAAATAAGCATGGACTAAAATACCATGATCACTAAAGTTTTGACCAACTTTAGCTACTTGGCTAATATTTACACCTTTTTTCATCAATTTTAATAATCTGTCTGATGCAACCTCTAAACCTCCAGTAACGGCGATGCAGCCGGCTTCAGCCATGACTTGACAAAGTGCTGTAGAAAATGTTTTTTCAAAGCGAACATTCGTCCACCAAATTACTTTAAGGTTTCGTTTAATAATCTCTTCAGATAAAGCTCGAAGCATTTTTGGGGGGGCGGCTTCATCTACAAAATGAAAGCCTATTTCTCCCGTTTGCTCAATAAGCTGTTCCATTTTATTTACTAAATCTTCTGCCGTTGTATTTTCATACCTGCCAATATAATCCAAGCTAACATCACAAAATGAACATTGAGCCCAGTAGCAACCGTGCGAAATTGTTAATTTATTCCATCTCCCATCACTCCACATTCTGTGCATTGGATTAAGTACATCTAAAAAAGCAACATAATCTTGTAACGGAAGTCCTTCATAAGAAGGAGCGGGGAGTTCTTTGTGTTTTAAGGCTGGATTATTTGTAATGTATTTAACGGAGTTGTTCTCTAGAATAAACGTTCTAATTAATTGATCTTGGCTTGTTTCTTCATTTTGTAAATCAATTAATTTAGCAACTGAAGCTTCTCCGTCATCTAATGTTATATAATCAACATATTTAAAAATAGTTGTGTCTTTTAAGCTCCGAAGCTCAGTATTACAATATCCACCACCAAATGTGATTTTGATTTTAGGATAGTTTTTTTTTATGAATTGAGCACATCTAAGTGCTGAATATAAATTCCCTGGAAATGGAATTGTAAAACCAATTAAAGTAGGCTTTTCATTTTTTATTTTAAGATCTATTAACGCTATAAGTTCTTCAATAATTAAACTTGGTTCAGCATTTAGTTTTTTCTCAATAGGAATAAAGGAAGTTGCTGTACGTGCAATTTTTTCGGCATATTTAGTAAAACCAAAATCTTCATCAAGGTTAGCTTGAATGAAATCTCCTAGTTCCTCAATATAAAGTGTTGCAAAATATTTCGCTTTATCTAGCAGTCCCATATCTCCAAAAGAGAAGTCTAATTCCGTTAGATTCTCGAATCGATGAAACTTCGGAAGAAATGAATTATTTAATATTTGATAAGCCGTAATAGTATTAGGGCGTTGTAAAAAAGCGATAATAGTTTCGATAGAGCTGAGGTAATTCTTTTTCGCTTTATGGATTTCAGGGTATAAAAGGTTATCAATTTTGTTCGACTTAATGAATACTTTCTCCAGGAACTCTTTAGAGAAAACTTTTAAGAAAAGTTCAATACTTAAATCAGCTTGAACACAATTGTATCCTTTTTTATCTAAGTATCCCTTTAAATAAGCTGTTGCCGGATATGGCGTGTTTAGTTGAGTAAAAGGTGGAGTGATTAAAAGAATCTTTTGCGGCATATTGTTTTATAGCTGAAAATCATCTGCATCTAAATGAGCAGGAAATTTTATTCTGTATTCATTGACTAAGTCCAAATTTAAGTTAATGTTTTCAACTGTGGCTGTATTGGGTTCGGTTGTACTAATTTTTTCTCCTAATGGGTTAAATACTGTTGAATCACCACTATATTTGACACCATTACCATCTTCGCCAATTCTATTTACTCCAATAACGTAAGCTTGATTTTCGATTGCTCTTGCTTTTAGTAATGTACTCCAATGATCTCTTCTTTTTTTAGGCCAGTTAGCAATGTATATAGCCGCATGATATTGTAGTTTGATATTTCTGCTCCATACCGGAAACCTTAAATCATAACACACGAAAAATGCAATATTGAAATCACCAATTTTCACAATCAAATGTTTTAATCCGGGGGAGTAGTTTTCATGTTCGTTTGCATATCTAAATAAGTGTTTTTTATCATAATATGTAACTTCTCCGTTTGGATCAGCAACGATTAAACGATTATAAAATAGGCTGTCTTCTTTAATTATAAGACTACCTGTTATGAATTTATTCATTTGAGCAGCCTGTTGCTTCATCCATGTTACCGATTCACCATCCATCATTTCCGCAAAAGCAGTTGGATTCATGGAAAATCCGGTTGTAAACATTTCGGGTAATACAATCAATTTTGAATCATTTGAGACCTCGCTAAAGAGTTTTTCAAATAATTGAAAGTTTTGGGATTTGTCTTCCCAAATTAAATCTGCTTGTATCGTAGAAATAATCAAGTTTAGAGTTTCCAACAATTTAAGCAATATATAGAAAAGAAAAAAGTCCTCAATTGAGGACTTTTAAAATACTTTACGAAGTATAAAATATTATAAACCTAATTCTTGTTTAACCAAATCAGTAATATCAGTTCCTGCAGCGTATAAAGCAGCATTAATATCAAGAACGTAAGTGTAACCATTAGCCTTCCCAATTTTTTTAACAGCAGCTTCAATTTTACCTTCAACGGCCATTAATAACTTTCTTTGCTCAGCTTGAACTTGGGCTTGAAGTTGAGGAACTGTTTCTTGTTGAAACGCAGCCTGGTCAGCCTGAAGTCTTTTATATTCTCTTTGAACAATATTTGAATCAAGTGTTAAATAGGTTTTTTCAAATTGCGCTTGATCTTGAGCTAATCTTTGTTGTTCATATTGAAGTTCTTGTTGAACTTTCATCTGATATTGTTGGAATTTCATTTCAACTGAATCTTTAACTGCTAATTGAGCGGCTATAGTATCTGTATTAACGTGCGCTAATTTAATTTTTTGTGCAAATGCAGTCGAAGTCGAAATAACGATGATTGCAAGTAATATTAATTTTTTCATGGTAACTGTTTATAAGTGTTATATAATTCGATTTACAATAATACTATTAAAATCCTAATTTTTTTAAAACATCCTCTGTTTTATCATACTTGTCGCTATAGTAAAGTACAGCAAACTTTGACGAGGAGTCTAAAATAAAAGCAAATCTTCCGTCTTCCGCAACAGTTTGGATTGCTTTGTATACTTTATCCTGAATTGGTTTAATTAACTTCTGCCTTTCTTTAAAGAGATCTCCTTTAGCACCAAATCTATTTTGTCTTATTTTCGAAAGATCATTTTCTGCTTGTTGTATTTCTTCCTTACGCTTCAACCTCATTGTTTTTGAGAGTAAAATTTTATCAGCTTGAAATGACGAATTTAGCTTGTTGACTTCCGATTGTTTAGCTTTAATTTCTTTCTGATACTGAATTGCTAACTCATCTAATTTTTCTTGAGCACTTTTGTATTCAGGGATTTTATCCAGAATCTTTTCTGTATCAACAAAAGCAATTTTTTGCGCTTGTCCAGAAAAGGCAAACAGTATACCAAAAATGAATATTAATTTTTTCATGCTGTTAATTTTACCATCCACTCACATTTCCACCGAACGTAAATGTAAACTGTCCTGGAAATGAAGAGAATGAAGGTTCGAGTGTTCTATTTGCTGCGTCAAATGGGAATCCATAATCAAATCCAAGCATTCCAAGCATAGGAAGAAAAAGACGAATACCAACTCCAGCAGTTTTCTTAACATCAAACGGATCAAATTGTTTTAGGGATTCAAAGGTGTTTCCTGCTTCAGCAAATGTTAATGCGTAAATAGTAGCTTGTTGTTGTAAACTAATTGGATACCTTAATTCAAATGTGTATTTAAGAGCCCCAACACCTCCGTTTAATCCGTCTCCTTTATAAACAACGTTAGATGAATTAGCTTCTGTAAACCCTCTTAATGGGATGATTTCTCTTCCGTCTATGTTAAACCCAGTTAAACCAGATCCACCCATATAAAATCTTTCAAATGGAGATGCTCCAATTGCTTTATTATAAGTCGCTAATAAACCAAAGTTTACTTTAGAATAAAGGACAAGGTTGTCTACTATTTTATTGTACCAACCTGCGTGTAATTTATATTTGTGGTATTCTATCCATTTGTAACGATCAACTTCACTCATTGTAGCTATGTCATCCTGTGAGTTATTTAATGAAACAAATGGAAGTGTAAATTGTCCTGAAAGATTAAACTCTCCACCGGACCTTGGATAAATCGGTTGATCAATACTATTTCTAGAAAGGTTAAGTTTAAGGTTTAAGTTATTAAACTGTCCTTGTTCATCCGTAGCGATATTTAAACCGCTGAATTTAAATACGTTATATCGTTGATATCCTAGAGAAGTCTGAAATCTAAAAAAGTTATCAGGCCACTTAAGACGAGTTCCCCACCCAAGGCTTGCTCCTGTAATATTTTGATAACCACCAGTAGAAGTACTTTGTAATCTAGTGTGATATATTGAAGTACTTAATGAATTAGGTCTTTTTCCTCTAAACCAAGGTTCGACAAAGCTAAAGTTATACGATTGGTACTGGGTTCCGTTTGATTGAGCTCTTAAGCTTAATGTTTGTCCATCACCAGAAGGTATTGGCGCCCATGACTTACGTTTGAAAAATCGCTTAGTAGAAAAGTTGTTAAAGCTAAGTCCAAGTGTACCTACAACTCTTCCAGCTCCAAAACCTCCTTGTAATTCAAATTGGTCAGAAGGTTGTTCTTCGACAACAAATTCGATATCAACTGTCCCTGTAGCAGGGTTTGGTTTTGGATTAACTTGAAGTTTTTCAGGATTGAAATATTTAAGGTTTGCTAATTCTCTTTGTGATCTAATGATGTCTGATCTTTTGAAAAGCTCACCAGGTTTCATATAGATTTCTCTTAAAATAACATGATCACTTGTTTTTGTATTTCCAACGATAGTAATTCTACCAACAATAGCTTGTTTTCCTTCAAAAATTTGAATTTCAAGATCTACAGAATCATTTTCAATTTTTACTTCTTTAGTATTTAGGTTAAAGAACAAATATCCATCATCAAGATAAAGTGAGCTAATATCCGTTTGTTGAGGATCCATTGATAAACGTTGGTTTAAACGTTGTTCGTCATAAATATCACCTTTCTTAATATTTAGATAGTTTAAAAGGAAGTCGCTTGTGTATTTCGCGTTACCTACGAAATTAATGTTTCGGTAATAATACCTTTTTCCTTCATCAATTGTAATTTCTAGTTTAACTCTATTGTCCGAAGTTTTAATAATAGTATCAGAGATAATTTGCATATCTCTGAAACCATATTGCATATAAACAGCTTTAACTAGTTCTAAATCCTGATTATATTCGTCATCGATGAATTTAGAGGTTCTAAAAATATTCCACCAAATTTTTGTTTTGGTTTCTTTCATCGCTCTTTTTAATTTGGAATCAGGAAGAGCTCTGTTTCCTCTGAAAACAATATCCTCAACTTTTACTTTCGGACCTTCATCTATTTCAAAGAACAATATTAATTTATTGTTTTTTGTAGTGTCGTTTTTTGTGTAATGTTTTATTTGAGGATAAAGTTTTCCTTCTGAGAAATAAAAATTCTTGATAATTTCTTCTGCTCTGAAAATAACATTCGGACCGTAAGATCTGTAGGTTAGGTTTTTTAAATCGCCAGCTAAGTCTTCTCTTTCACTTTTACTAGGGTTTTTTCCTGTTTCAGCTTTTACAACAACAATCTTTCCTATTTGTGGAGATTCCTTGAATTTGAAAAGTAAGTGGATATTGTCGCCTTCAATTTTTGAGATATATAATTTTACATCTGTGAAAAGTTTAGAATCCCAAAGCTTTTTAATCGCATCAGAAGTAACATCACTAGGTATTTTTATTTGATCTCCTTCTGCTAATCCACTTCGTAATAAGACAGCACTTTTATTTCTATTTGTTCCTTCAATTTCAATTGATTTGATTGTGTATACCTTAGGTATGTTTAGATTGAAAGCTGGTTTTTCTTTAAGCTTAATCTCTGCTCCAAGGGTAGAATCCAATGGATTTATTTGAACTGAATCACCAGTAACTTGTCCTGTAGAGACAAGCGTGAAGATTGCAAATAGAAATATTGTGAAATGTAGTTTCATTAATTGTTTTTTTCTATTAGTTGTTCGCTTGTTTTCCCAAAACGACGTTCTCGATTTTGGAAACTGATTAAAGCATCATAAAAGTCTTCGTCTCTAAAGTCAGGCCACAACTTAGATGTGAAATATAATTCTGCATAAGCTAATTGCCAAAGTAGAAAATTACTAATTCTGTGTTCTCCTGAGGTCCTGATCATTAACTCAGGATTGGGTATTCCGGCAGTAGAAAGTGATTTGTCAATTAACTCCTCGTTAATTTCGTGTTCACCGATACTACCTTCTTTAAATTTTAATGCAATTGATTTTACTGCATTGATTATCTCCCACTTTGCAGAATAACTAAGAGCTAAAATTAAAGTCATATGATCGTTAGAAGCTGTTTCATTGATAGCAGACTGAAGCTTTTCTTGTGCTTTTTTTGGTAATGAGTCTAAATCTCCAATTGCTTGTAAGCGAATTTTATTTTTGTTTAAAGTCTTAACCTCTTTTTTAATTGTGTCAACAAGTAGGTCCATCAAAGCGTTAACTTCAAATTTGGGCCGATTCCAATTCTCTGTAGAAAAGGCATATAAAGTAACGTATTTAACCCCAACTTTGGCCGCTCCTTCAATTGTAGACTGGACTGCTTTTACACCGCCCTTATGTCCGAAAACACGAAGTCTACCTTTTTGTTTAGCCCATCGCCCGTTTCCATCCATAATAATGGCTACGTGCTTAGGTATGTTGTTTTTATTTACTTCTTCAAATTTAGCCATTAAACTTGTTAGTTTTGAATTAGCTTAAGCCCACAAAAGTAGTGTTTTAATTCATTTACGACACACCTCTTCAGGGGTTAAGTTTACAAAAATTGTTAATCCAGTAAACACATACCAGTCTTTATTATATCGGTCACCTCTTTTTATATGGTCAACATTAGAATATTGTGTTGTATTCGCTATGCTTGCTTGACTTTCGGACGTTGTTGAGGCTTCTGGAATGTAATTCGTACTAATGTCGTCCATGTAGTCTGTAAAGGTTTTTCTGATTCCCCAATTTAAACCAACACCCCAATTATTAAATCTTGTTTTGATACCAACACCAAGTGGGATCACAAAAATATTTTTCGAAAATGCTTTTCCTTCGGTTTGAAGGTTAGCTGTGCTAATTGGAATCCCGTTAAAATTAGCTTTAGGATTATGGTTTGTAAAAGCAGCTCCAATAAAAAAATATGGAGTTGCCAAATACGAATTCGGGTCTAATGCTGAAAAAGAGAAAAAATTGAATTCACCAATAATAGATCCTTCAATTATTTGAGACGTAAAAGAAAAGTTTCGATCTTTGTTGAAGGAATTTCTACTACTAGCATCATTTCCCTCTATTTTCCCTATTGTTAAAGCTGCTTTTAAGCTCAGGCGTTCATCATAATTATAACGAAGGAAGGGACCAAAGGCTAAGTTCAATGGAAAGATATGTTTTTGGTTCGTTTCTCCCAAGTAATATGAATCACCTCCAAATGCCCCTAACTCCCAGCTAGAAGTTGGTGTTTGAGCCTGTAGAATAGAGATGGATATGAAAAAAAATATATGGAAAAATAAACCTTTCATAAAAAACAAAACCTAAACGTAAGGGTTTAGGTTTTAGTATTTGAATTTTATTAATTTTATCTAAATTTAGGTAAACCACCTCTGGTAGTTTTTAATTTGTAGTTTGCACTTAAGAGTAAAAACATGTAAGTGTCGTTATCTGTAGGGTCTCCACGTTGTTCATATGAAGCAGCGCCAATCCAACTTCCTTGAGTAGGGTCAGCAGCTAAAGCAGCATCTGTTCCAAATGAGTCTTCAATTAAATTGTTAGGGTAGTAAGTAGTACTCACATCGTCAATATAATCCGTGAATGTTTTTCTCAGCCCGTATTCTATACTAACTAACCATCTTCTATCAACAGCAACTTTTAACCCAAGACCCAACGGAACGGCTAATTGAAACTTACTGTATGGTGTTCGAGTTGGAGTTAATGTTTGACCTTCTGTGTTATATTGTTTTAAGTAGTGCCATCCGTCACCGAATTTACCTTGTGGAGCAAAAAAGAATCCCGAAATCCCTAAAAACCCATAAGGATAAATTGCCATGCTTCTTAGTCCTCTTACTCCCCTTAATTTAAAACGGTGTCCTCTTTTTTCTTTCTTGAGATAGAATTCAAAATTATATCCTAACTCCAAAATAGGAGATCTGAAATTTAAATCTCTAGCTCTACGTACAGGGTCTTTAGTTTTCATATCGTCACCAGCAACAATTCCTGCAGTAAAGGCAATTTTATGAGAAATTTGCTGAGTTTGTTTGAACCTTAATCCTCCAGTAATAGCAAGTCTAGTTTTGGACCACTCTAAATCCTTCATGTAGTTCGTTCCTATTTGATCAGCACCTCCTAAATCCCCGAGGAAATTTGATGCGCCTATTCCAAAAATAGTTTCCCATCTATATCTTTTCCAACGCTGAGCTTCCGAGTTAAAACCAACTCCCAGAAGTATAATAATTAAAAGTAATTTAGCTTTCATTTTAAATGCTTTAAAACACTATAACCGGACAAAGATATAAATTTCACCGTTTCTAATCCAATATGAATGAATTAAATATTAATTAGTTTCGATTATCTAGTCCCCAATTCAACTTATTTCGGATAGTACTAAAAAAGGAATGGTCAGAAGCCCTTACTACATTCATATAGTACTCACCATGTTCGATTACTAATTCCTCATCAATTTTAATAGGTTCACTCCTTGCATCCAAAGCAACAAGGAATTCATCATCTCTACCTTCTAATTTTAAAGTTATCTTTTTATGATCTGGAATAATTAAAGGTCGCACATTAAGGTTGTGTGGTGCAATAGGGGTAATAATGAAGACATCACTTCCAGGCATTACAATAGGACCAGAACAACTTAAGTTATAACCAGTTGATCCTGTTGGTGTAGATATAATTAATCCATCGGCCCAATAGGAGTTTAGGAATTTATCGTTTACATATGCGTGAATAATCATCATCGAAGATGAATCTTTTTTATGAACTGTAACTTCATTTAGAGCATAATTAATATCTCCAAAATGGTTTGATTTTGTAGATAATTTAAGGATACTCCTTCTTTCAGAGTTTATATTTCCAGCAAAAATTTCTTCAAGAGGATTTTGAACATCTTCAGTAGAAATACTAGATAGAAATCCTAATCTACCGGTATTAATACCAAAAACAGGTACATTTGAATTTCTTACTATTGAAAGTGAATCTAAAATGGAGCCATCTCCTCCTAAACAAATAAGTAAATCATAACCTTTAATCTCATCAGAATAGGAGAATTTACCAAAACCTTCAATATCATTTACATTTCCAACTAGCTGCTTGTGCAATCCACTATAAATAGAAATGGTATTATCTGTAGATTTGGATTTTAAGAATGTAAAGAGGTTTTGAAAAGTACTTAGCTTCTCAGGATTAAATTTTATGCCGTAAACTCCTATTTTCATAATTATGCAATATTACGTTTTATGTACGAATAAGTTTAACAGATGATTCGTTTGTTAGATTGGTGCAACAAAACTAATGTTAAAGTTATATTCACCCATCTTATTTGCTGAGTATTCAGTTCTGATAACCACATCATAATAAGTTATCCAGTCCAATCCAGTTCCTCCTCCAATGAGAAAGTTATTTATTAAGTCATTTGTCAACTGATTATTGTCAAATACATACCCCGCGTCGATGTAAGTGTTAAGGTAAAGTGCAAAATGTATTTTACTAAACTTTTTTATATTCTTAATAAAGGGTATTATATAGCTTTTAGGTTTTAGTAATTGAATTTTGAAGTTGTTTTTTATTAAGCTAGAAGTTTTTCCCATGATTACATAGGGTTCATAACCTCTTACATAATTAGAAAAACCCAATCCATTCTTGAAAATAAAAGGAACGTTATTTTGCATGAACTGCCCAATATGAATACCTGAGGCCCAAAATAACCGGTTTTTTATTTGTGTGTAATATCTGTAGTTACTTTGAATATGTGTTACGGATAAATTAGAGTTGTCAATTTTATTTAGTCCAAACTGTTTTAATTGAACATCAAAAAAGAATCCTCTTAAGGGATAGTTTTGACTAAATCGCTTATCTAATTTATACCTATAACTCAAAAAACCGTAGCGCAATAAATTATCAGACTGACCTAAATAATGATTATTTAAATTAGAAAGTTCATTTTGAGTTTTGATCTGAACGAATTCAGCATTGAAGTATTGATTTTGGTAAAATCCTTTTCGTCTAAAATATTCAAATTGAAAATTGAATCTTGAGTAAAGTGAAGTCGAGTCATTTTTTAAATAAATCATTTCATTATTACGAACTCCCGTGAAAATTTCGTTTCGAGTACTGTAGTTAGATGCAATCTTTAATCCGTCTTTGAGCTTTTTGTTAATGTAAGGTACTTTGTATTTAAACCCGAATTTTTCGGTAAAACCTAGATAGCCACTTATCTGAAGTGTTTGATTTAAGCCTAAAAAGTTAAATTTATTTAAATGTACTCCTGCATCAATTCTACTTAAGTCCTTGTTTTTTTGCCATTCGGAAAAATTTCGATCTTGAAATTTAATTATTACCTCAGGCCATAAGTACCAACGTTCTTGAAGTTCAACTTCTACATACCATTTACCTAAAGTATCTTTAAAATTAACTGTTGTGAAATTGAATAAGGATGTATTAAATAAGTTGTTTTCTGAATTGGTTATGTGCTTTGCTGTGTCTTTAGGAAGAATATTGTCTCCAACTATAAAAGTAAGTTCTCTGAAAATTATTTTAAGTTTGGTGGTCCTATTTCCAATAACATTGATTTCTGCAATTTCTTGGGCAGAAACCGAACCATTAACAAATATGCTAAATATAACAAGGAATGAGAATAATCCTCTCACGGATTAAATGTTTAAGTATTTAATAAATTGATTATACCTTCTTTCTAAATCTTCTTCATATTCGCTTTCGTGAAAAGAAGCTTTGATCTCATAGTCATAGCGTGTGAAACTTGCTAAAATTGAAGAAAGGTCAGACTTATTAATTTTTAAAACGATGTCCATTTTTAAAGAGTCATCTTGCGTGCTTGTGTAAGAAGAAAGAATTTTAGCATTTTCACTTTCAATAATTTGAGCAATTTGTACCATAGAATAATCACGTATGTTTAAACCCAAAACAATTACACCACCAGGTTCTTTGGCATTGGTGAGTTTAGCCAAGGTTTTAACCAATTCTTCTTGCCCAATAACTCCAATGTATTGATCATTATCATCTAAAACAGGAAGTGCTGTAATGTTATTCTGAGAAAAAACAGACAGGATGTCATAAATGTAGTCATACATTTTTACAGAAGGTCTTGTAAGTATAGGTTTTGCTTGATTTAAAGGCAGAAAGGTATCTTCTAAGTCAAGTATTTCATTTTCAGATATTAAACCGTGGTATTCTCCATTATCAACAACCGGGATATGAGACACTCTGTTCTCGTCCATTAACCTCAAAGCTTTTTCAGCCTCATCGCTAAAAGAGATGGACGGTATGTGTATAGATATTAATTCTTTTGCGATCACAGTTAAATACTATTAAAATGATACTGTAAAAGTAGTATTTTTTTAGTTTTGTAGTTTTACAATAAGATAAACAGAAATGATAGTACTTAGCGTTAACATAAATAAGATTGCCACATTAAGAAATTCTAGAGGAGGCGATGTGCCTAATTTAATCAAAGTAGCTAAGGATTGCGAAAGATTTGGGGCTCAAGGAATAACTGTTCACCCAAGACCTGATGAGCGGCATATTCGTTATCAAGATGTAAGAGATCTTAATCCTGTGTTATCAACAGAATTCAATATTGAAGGATATCCTGGCGATGGTTTTATTGAATTAGTCAAAGAAAACAAACCTGCTCAAGTTACTTTAGTTCCTGATGGACCAGAGGCAATTACGAGTAATGCTGGGTGGGATGTAAAGAATAACTTTAAACTTTTATCAGAGGTAATAAAAGAATTTCAAAATGAAGGAATCCGAGTTTCTATTTTTGTTGATCCTACTTTAGAACAAATTGAATGGGTGAAAAAAGCGGGCGCTGATCGAGTTGAATTGTACACAGAACAATTTGCACATGAATTTTCAAAAGGAAATTTAGATTCGATTTTACCCTATAAAGAAGCTGCAGTATTTGCAAAAGATATAGACTTAGGCGTAAATGCCGGACATGATTTAAGTTTAGAAAACTTAAATTATTTTGCAAAAGAAATCCCTGAATTGGATGAAGTTAGTATTGGACATGCCTTAATTTCCGATGCCTTATATTTAGGATTGGAAAACACAATACAATTATATAGACGAGCTTTAAATACAGATAATGGGATTGAATTTTAAGAAGTATGGAGAAGGTGAAACAGTTTTAGTTATTTTGCATGGTCTTTTTGGATCATTAGATAATTGGCAATCTCTGGGTAAGCAGTTTGGTGAACATTTCACAACCTATGTTTTGGATCAAAGAAATCATGGGAAGTCACCTCATTTTGATAAGCATAATTATAAAGCAATGGCTGCTGATTTATTGCAGTTTTTAGAGTCGGAGAATATTGAAGAAGCACATTTGTTAGGGCATTCAATGGGTGGTAAAACAGTAATGCAATTTTCTATAGAAAACCCTCAGTTTATTAAGAAGATGGTAGTAGCAGATATTGCTCCAAAGTACTACGCTCCGCATCATCAAAATATAATAGTAGCATTAGAATCTGTTAATTTCGAATTTATAACAGATCGAAAAGATGTTCAGGCTAAAATTGAAGAGTCTATTCAAGATCCGGGAATCGTTCAGTTCTTAATGAAAGGAATAACAAGGAAAAATAAAAAAACATTAGGATGGAAATTCAATTTAAAAGTATTGAGTGCTCAAATTGAAAACATAGGAGAGGCGCTAGAAGGTTTCGCGTATTTTACAAATCCTACACTTTTTGTTCGAGGGGAAAATTCAAATTATATAACAGAAGATGATATTGATGTAATAGAGGATATTTTTCCAATGGCACAATACACTACAATTGACGATGCTGGACATTGGCTACACGCAGAAAACCCGGTGCAATTCTTTGATGAGGTAATGAACTTTTTAAAATAACATTTATATTTCCCTTTTAATATTTAACTTGCATTCGCAAAATAATGTCGAACACTTTAATCATAATACCAACTTATAATGAAATTGAGAATGTCGAAGATATTCTTCGTTTGGTTTTTGGGTTAGAAAAATCATACCATGTTTTAGTAGTTGATGACGGCTCACCTGATGGGACAGCGAATATTGTTAAAAAGCTGCAACAAGAATTCCATGGTCAACTCCACATCGAAGAGCGAACAGGTAAATTAGGTTTAGGAACAGCTTATATTCATGGGTTTAAGTGGGCTTTGGAACGCGATTACAATTACATTATAGAAATGGATGCTGATTTCTCTCATCCACCAAATTCGTTAATAGATCTTTATAACGCTTGTGAAATTGATGGGGCAGATGTTGCTGTTGGCTCGCGTTATATTAGTGGAGTAAACGTTGTAAACTGGCCAATGAGTAGAGTTTTAATGAGCTATTTTGCTTCTGTATACGTTCGCTGGGTAACTCGAATTCATGTGCGTGATACAACTGCAGGTTATGTTTGTTATCATCGTCGCGTTTTGGAACGAATTGATTTGAATAAGATCAATTTTGTAGGTTATGCTTTTCAAATCGAAATGAAATTTACAGCATGGCGTTTAGGGTTTAAAATTAATGAAGTTCCAATAATTTTTACGGATCGTAAAAAAGGACAATCAAAAATGAGTTCTTCTATCTTTAAAGAAGCAATTTTTGGTGTTTTATTTATGAAAATCAAATCTTGGTTTAAAAAGTATTGATCCGATTACCTATTTGTGGATAAACAATCTCTAAACTATTACTCAATATTACTAAGTTCAATTACCTTTGTAGCTCAATAAAATTGGATTATGAGCACATTATTCATTAAAAATGCAACAATTGTAAACGAAGGCGAAGAGTTTGTTGGGAGTTTAGTTGTTAAAAGTGGTAAGATTGAAGATGTCTTTAAAGGAGATGTAAGTTTTTCGGATAAAAACGCAGAAGTAATTGACGCCACTGGATTACACTTGTTACCAGGAATGATTGATGATCAGGTACACTTTCGTGAACCAGGATTAACGCATAAAGCTAATATTAGAACTGAAAGTAGAGCAGCAGTAGCTGGAGGAATTACTTCTTTTATGGAGATGCCCAATACCAACCCGCAAACAACTACTCACGCAGAATTAGAAAACAAATTTAATATTGCATCTAAGGATGCTTTGGCAAATCACTCTTTCTTTTTTGGAGCAACAAACGAAAATATTGATGAGGTTTTAGCTGTAGACGGAAAGAACGTTTGTGGAATTAAAATATTCATGGGATCATCAACTGGAAACATGTTGGTTGATAATCGTGAGACTTTAAGAAATATCTTTGGAAAATGTGATTTGTTAATCGCAACTCATTGTGAAGATGAAGCCACTGTAAGAGGTAATGAAGCTAAATATAAAGCTCAATTTGGAGAAGACCTTCCAATAAAATATCATCCAATTATTCGTGATGCAGATGCTTGTTATAAATCAAGTAGTATGGCTGTTGAGCTAGCAAAAGAGTTAGATGCCCGTTTGCACATTTTACATATCTCAACAGCGAAAGAAACTGAATTATTTAGAAATGATATTCCAATAAGTGAAAAACGAATTACTGCTGAAGCTTGTATTCACCATTTGTGGTTCACGGATGAAGATTACGACTCCAAAGGAACACATATAAAATGGAATCCTGCAGTTAAATCAAAAGTAGACAGAGATGCTGTGTTACAAGCAGTATTAGATGATAGAATTGATATTATTGCAACCGATCATGCGCCTCATACTCTTGAGGAAAAAAGTAATAAGTATTTTTCTGCACCATCAGGAGGCCCTTTGGTTCAGCATGCCATGGTTGGAGTTTTAGAGTTGGTTAGACAAGGAAAGATTTCAATAGTAAAAGCTGTTGAAAAAATGAGTCATTCTCCGGCAGTATTGTTTGAGATTCCAAATAGAGGATTTATTAAAAAAGGTTTTCAAGCCGATTTTGTATTAGTGAACTTAAACAACCCATGGACGGTTACTAAATCTAATATTTTATACAAATGCGGCTGGTCTCCTTTTGAGGGACAAGAGTTTGCTGCTCAAATTAAATCTACGTTTGTTAATGGAGTAAAAGTTTACGAAGACGGACAAATCATTGAGCCTTCTTCAAATCCATCTCAAGCATTAATATTTGCTAGATAGTTAAACCGATTGCATTTTGTGCTTTATGAGCGCGCAGCTTAAAATTTACTTACTTTTGTATTTATGAAAAACATTAGAAACTTCTGTATTATAGCACATATCGACCACGGTAAATCTACTTTGGCAGATAGATTACTACAGGAGACTGGTACTGTGTCAGATAGAGATTTGCAAGAGCAAACTCTGGATGATATGGATATCGAACGTGAAAGAGGAATCACGATTAAATCTCATGCTATTCAAATGGATTATGAGCAAGATGGTGAACAGTATAAATTAAACTTAATTGATACCCCTGGACATGTTGATTTTTCATACGAAGTATCAAGAAGTATTGCTGCATGTGAGGGAGCTTTACTTATTGTAGATGCTGCTCAAGGAATAGAAGCACAAACAATATCGAACCTTTATTTAGCCTTAGAGAATGATTTAGAGATTATTCCGATCTTAAATAAAATGGATTTACCTGGTGCTCAGCCTGAAGAGGTTGCCGATCAAATTGTTGATTTAATTGGCTGTTCAAGAGATAAAATTATTCCTGCATCTGGGAAAACAGGATTAGGAATAAAAGATATTTTAAAAGCTGTAATTAACGATGTTCCAGCTCCCAAAGGAGACCCTGATGCACCACTCCAAGCAATGGTTTTTGATTCTGTTTTTAACTCCTTTAGGGGTATTATTGCTTACTTTAGGATATTAAATGGGAGCATTAAAAAAGGAGACAAAGTAAAGTTCTTTAATTCTGGAAAAGATTATTTTGCAGATGAAATTGGGATTTTGCGTTTAGATATGGAACCTCTCAAAGAATTAAAAACGGGGGATGTTGGTTACATTATTTCAGGAATAAAAAGTGCTGCAGATGTGAAAGTTGGTGATACTCTTACTAATTTTAATGCACCATGTGAGGCGGCTGTTGATGGATTTGAAGAGGTTAAACCAATGGTTTTTGCAGGGGTTTATCCTGTTGTAACAGAGGATTATGAAGATTTAAGAGCTGCAATGGAAAAACTGCAACTGAATGACGCTTCGTTAACTTTTGAAACCGAAAGCTCAGCAGCCTTAGGTTTTGGTTTCAGATGTGGATTCTTAGGAATGTTGCACATGGAGATTATTACAGAAAGACTAGAGCGTGAGTTTGAGATGGATGTAATTACAACTGTACCCAACGTCTCTTACAATTGCGCTACGAGGTCTGGAAAAGAATTTATTGTTAACAATCCATCAGAATTACCCGATCCTTCAAGTATCGAGTGGATTGAAGAGCCTTACATAAAAGCACAAGTAATTACTAAATCTGAATTTGTTGGATCGGTAATGACTTTAGCAATCGAGAAAAGAGGAGAGTTAAGTAACCAAGTTTATTTAAGTGCTGATAGAGTTGAATTAACTTTTGAGATGCCATTGGCTGAGATTGTATTCGATTTTTACGATCGATTAAAATCTGTATCAAAAGGATATGCCTCTTTTGATTACTACCCTTCAGGAATGCGTCAATCCAATTTGAAGAAAATGGATATACTTTTAAACGGAGATCATATTGATGCGCTTTCAGCATTAATACACGCCGATAATGCTTTTAATTTAGGTAAGAAAATTTGTAAGAAGCTAAAAGAATTAATTCCACGTCAACAATTTGTAGTTGCCATACAAGCAGCAATTGGTGCGAAAATTATTGCAAGGGAAACTATTTCAGCATTAAGAAAGGATGTAACAGCAAAATGTTACGGTGGTGATATTTCTAGAAAAAGAAAATTATTAGAAAAGCAGAAAGCAGGGAAGAAGAAAATGCGTCAAATTGGTTCGGTAGAGGTACCACAAAGCGCATTCTTAGCAGTATTGAAATTGGATGATTAACTAAAATGTTTAGTATAAGGTGAAGGGCTAATTTTAATTAGCCCTTTTTTATGGATTAATTGTCATGTTACAAGTGTAAAATATGCCGATTTTACAGTGATTTAGCTTAAATTTGATTATTGCATCCTTTTTGATATTACGGATGGAAAAAACACCAAATTTATATAAAAATGATTGGTTCGGTAGGAAAAGTAGTTACTAAGCTTTTTGGAAAGAAAAGTGATAAAGATATAAAGGCTGTTTTGCCACTTGTTAAGCAGATTCTAGCAGAGCAAGAAAAGTTGAAATTAGTTTCAAATGATGAGCTGAGGGAAAACTCAAATAAGTTTAGAACTGAGATTAAAGCTTATATTAAAGCTGAAGAAGGTCAAATCGCTGAAATAAAGGTTAAAGCTGATACTTTAGGTTTACAAGTAAAAGAAAAAGAGGCTTATTATAAGCAAATCGATGAGATCAACAAATTGATTGATGGAAAGATTGAAGAGGTATTGAATCAAATACTTCCCAAAGCATTCGCAACAATTCGTGAAACAGCAAGAAGATTTAAGGATAACGATCAGCTAGAGGTTACAGCTTCTCAGTTCGATCGTGACCTTGCATCAGTTCGAAGTAATTTTAGTATTGAAGGAGATAAAGCCATTTATAATACAACTTGGGAAGCAGGTGGTAATGAAATTAAATGGGCAATGGAGCATTATCAAGTTCAATTAATTGGTGGAGTTATTCTTCATTCTGGTAAAGCAGCAGAAATGGCCACTGGAGAAGGAAAAACTCTTGTAGCAACACTTCCTGTTTACTTGAACGCATTAGCTCAAAGAGGAGTTCACTTGGTAACGGTAAATGATTACTTAGCTACTCGTGATTGTGATTGGATGGCTCCTTTATTTGAATTTCATGGTATATCAATTGATTGTATCGACAAGTATCAACCGAATAGTGAGGAAAGAAGAGCTGCCTATAATTGTGATGTCACTTACGGAACCAACAATGAATTCGGGTTTGACTATCTAAGAGATAATATGGCATCGGATGTTGAGGAGTTGGTTCAGCGTAAGCATCATTATGCAATTGTTGATGAAGTCGATTCTGTTTTAATTGATGATGCAAGAACACCACTGATTATTTCAGGTCAAATGACCCGTGAAACAAACATGGAATTCGATAAATTAAAACCTTTTGTTCAGCAATTGTTTCAAGCTCAAAAGCAATTAATTACTAAGAAGTTATCAGAGTCAAAACGTCTCTTTAAAGAGGAAAAGACTAAGGAAGCTGGACAGGAACTTTTAAGAGCTTATCGTGGGCTACCAAAAAATAAGGCATTAATCAAGTTTTTAAGTGAGCAAGGAGTAAAGCAATTACTTCAAAAAACTGAAAATAATTACATGCAAGAGCAAGGTAAGCAAATGCATGTTATTGATGATGAGTTGTTTTTTGTAATTGATGAGAAGTCAAATACAATTGAATTAAAAGAACAAGGTATAGAATTGATTTCTAAGTCTATTGACGATAAAAATTTCTTCGTAATGCCTGATTTAGGTTTAATGTTAGCTGAGGTTGACAATACCCTAGTTTCAGATCAAGAAAAAGCTCAAGCTAAAACAAAAGTAACGCAGGAATACAGTATAAAGATTGAAAGACTTCATACGATGCAGCAATTATTAAAAGCATATACTCTTTTCGAAAAGGAAAAGGATTATGTGGTTATGGATAATGCTGTTAAGATTGTAGATGAGTCAACCGGTCGTATTATGGACGGTAGAAGGTGGAGTGATGGTTTACATCAAGCTGTTGAAGCAAAAGAGGGCGTTAAGATTGAGGCTTCATCTCAAACTTATGCATCCGTAACATTACAAAATTATTTCAGAATGTATCACAAATTGAGTGGTATGACTGGTACGGCTATTACTGAAGCTGCTGAATTATGGGATATTTATAAATTAGACGTAATTGAAATACCAACGAATAAGCCAATAGTTCGTGATGATCGTCAGGATAAAGTATACAAAACACAACGCGAAAAGTTTAATGCAGTAATTGAAGAGGTGACTGAAATATCAAAACAAGGTCGCCCGGTTTTAGTTGGAACGACCTCTGTAGAGATTTCTGAATTGTTTAGTAGGACGTTTAAAATGCGGGGCATTAAACATAATGTGTTGAATGCGAAACGGCATGGGCAGGAAGCTCAAATAGTAAGAGAAGCTGGTAAAGCTAATATGGTGACTATTGCTACTAATATGGCCGGTAGAGGGACAGATATTAAGTTGTCTGATGAAGTTAAATCCAAAGGTGGTTTAGCTATTATTGCAACTGAGCGTCATGAGTCAAGAAGGGTTGATAGACAATTAAGAGGTAGGGCTGGTCGTCAGGGAGATCCTGGGTCATCTCAATTCTTTGTTTCACTTGATGATAACTTAATGCGTTTATTTGGTTCTGAAAGAATTTCGAAATTGATGGATAGAATGGGATTAGAAGAAGGCGAAGTAATTCAGCATTCAATGATATCTAAATCTATTGAAAGAGCACAAAAAAAGGTAGAAGAAAATAACTTCGGAATGCGTAAGCGTTTATTAGAGTATGATGATGTGATGAATGCTCAAAGAGAGGTTATTTATAAAAAGCGTAGAAACGCACTTTATGGAGACAGATTGAGTATTGATGTGTCTAATATGTTCATGGATGCTATTGAAGCGATTGTTTTAAGGTATACTTATAACAAAGATTTTGAGGCGTTTAAAGTTGATTTAATTACAAATTTAGGAATAGAGTCTCCATTAACCGAATCTGAATTTACGGATTCTTCTGATAAGAGCTTATTCGAAATTGTAGCTAAAACAGTTGTTGAAGCTTACAAGAATAGAAAAGATGGCTTGGCTCAGGCGACAATGCCATTTATCAAAGAGGTTTACGAAACGCAAAGAGGTCAGTTCTCAAGTATGAACGTACCTTTTACAAATGGATCTAAGGTTCTTCAAATATCAGTAAATATTGATAAGGCTTACGATTCTCAAGCTGCTGAAGTAATTAAGCAATTTGAAAGATCAATTAGTTTAGCAATTATAGATCAAGAATGGAAAGAGCATTTACGTGAAATGGATGATTTAAGAACAAATGTTCAGAATGCATCTATGGAGCAAAAAGATCCTTTATTAGTGTATAAGAAAGAGTCTTATGACGTTTTCTTAATTATGATGGAGAAAATAAACTTGGAGATTGTATCCTTCTTAATGAAAGCCGGAATTTTACAGGACGATCCAAATGCGCAAAAACAACAAAGAAGAGTTGCGCCACCCCAATCACCAAAAGTTATTTCTTCACCAAAAGTAATGGCCTCAAGAGGGAACTTGGATGGGTCTATCGCTGAACAAAACAATTCTCCAGCTAAAGCTCAATTGGTTGTTGGACGAAATGACGCTTGTCCTTGTGGAAGTGGGAAGAAGTATAAGCAATGCTGCGGTAAGGCATAGTATTAAAACTCATAAAATCAAAAAGAGTCTAATTTTTTTAGACTCTTTTTTTGTGCCAATTTGTAATTAAACTTTCTGACAAAGTAATATGTTCAAAAACATACTGCTAAAGAATTGTTTACAATCCTTATCCCGCGATAAGTAGTGAAATTTAACATGTATTGTTTAGTACAAAAGAGTGTGTCATTAATGCGTTTTACAAACTTTATTGTTTAATGGATATGGATGATTTTAAGCCTTAGCTGTGCTTGAAATAATTACTGTTTTAATCTCTATTGCTAAGCGTTGTTTAAATTGTATCGATGCATTAATTAAATATAATAATAGGGTAGTAATACGGATATTCTGCAAATAAAAGTAAAGGCACAAAAAAAGCCACTCCTATTGAAGTGACTTTAATTTGAAAGTATTGTAAGCTTATCTTAATGTTTTTCTATTATCACTTAAATCTGATTTTTCAGTTACATACTCATCAAGTAATAAGCCTCCGATTCGTTGAGTTGTTCCTTTAATTTGGTTTTTTTCAACTTCAAAAGTATTATCTTCAGTAATTTCAGCGTTGTTTTCTTTCGCAACGTAAATTACGTAAACACCATATTCACCTTCAATTATCTCAGAAACTTCTCCAGCATTTAGGCCCGCAATTGCTCCAGTTACTTTTGATTCCCTTGAGAATTGAGAAACACCTTGTTTGATTTTTACAGCGGACGAATTGTTTACTAAACCGCCTTTGTACAAAGAAGGAAATTGAGTAATATTCTCAGCAGTAACTTCTGGAAAGTTTTTCAATACTTCTTTTCTTTGCTTACTTCTTCTTGCGTGATCTTCACAAGTGTATTTTACAGTTTCATCATCTAAAGACTTGTATTCACTCGAGTTTTCATCGGTAACAATGGCAACTAAATAAGAATTAGGAGTTGTGAATACATTTGATGGTTGATTTAACTCCGTATTGAACGCCCAGTTAATAACTTTTCTACTATCTAAAACACCTCTTAATGAGAATGTGGAGCCAGTAACATCTAAAGAATCCACTACAAACTGTAAACTGTCTCGTAAAGAAGTTATTTTAAAACCATCTTTTAAAGCAAAAGCAACTTGATTAGCTTTTCCCATATACTCATCTAAAGTTTCATCTCCAGGAGTAACGTTTTTGGTAATTACACCAATTTGCATTTTCTTAACTTTTTCTCCGAACTTTTCAATGTGAAGAATTGAAAGGAATTGTTGGTTTCTTTGAAAGCTAACAGGAACAACTTTTACATCACCAGTTTTTCCAAAGAAAACACTATCATTAAAGTTTTTACCGAATTCAAAGAAGTTAGTTTGAATCCATCCGATGTTTCCTTTCTTTTGAATTGCAACAGTATCTAACCAAAAGTCTTTAGGGATAGTAGCAATAGAGGCAGGGTTAGCTTTAATTAATGCAGCTAAACTGTCAGCACCTTCTCTATAAGCTTTTCTAAAGTCAGCAGCTTGTTTTTGATCTTGTGGATCAGTGACAATTTTTTCATACCAAGTCATTGGTGAAATTAGGAATGAGTTGATTTTTGCTGAATCAGCTAAAAGTTTAACATCTAAAACTTTAGCAACTCCAAACTTCGATTGTGCAGGGTTTGTAAATGGACCGTATACATCTCCTTTATTAAGATTGAACATTAAAGTATCAATTCCTGCAGTTTTATCTGTGAATTCACCTTTTTTGTAAAAATTAAGATCAATCGTAGTTTCACTTTCATTTTTTATGAAGAGCTTAGATTCTTTTTCTTCAATTAAAGTTTGTTTTAAACTCGCAACACTTTTAATTACATTCGATCTGTCAGTTTGTGAAGGTTGCAAGTCAAATTTTGCAAACAATAACTTTCTTGTTTCCTCTTTTTTAACAAATTGGGATTTCAGTTCATTGTAGGCAGCTTTTATATCAGAATCAGTCGGATTAGCAGATGAATCAGAAATAGTATTTAGATTGACGTAAGCGATTTGAACGTCTTTTGTAGAATTATTACTTACGAATTCATCCTTAGCTAAGGATGAGGTAGTGTAAAAACAACTGGATAGAATTCTCTGAAATTTATCTTGAATTCTAAGTTTAACACCAAAATCCTTAACCCAGTAAGCGTTTTGACCTAAAGGGATTTCGTTAACAACTTGACCTTGCTGGTTTCGTTGACCTAAGTAAGCAAACTTTGCAAAGTTCGAAGGGTCTGATGAAATTTGTTGACGGTTTTGTTCGTATTTACTTTGCCCACCAAATAAGTAGTTGACAAAAAATGGTGAAGGTTGTTGACCAGCTAACATATCCTCTTCTTCATTACCAGTAATTGTAATTCCAAGTTCTTTACATTCGTTCAGAAGGAAACGATCTCTAAGAATGCTGTTCCAAGTTTGATTCGTGTATTGACCTTTTTGAAAATCTTGAACACTACTAAAGTTTTGTCCAGGGTTTGTTAAGAAAACGATTTTTTCACGCTCGGCCCTAAAGTCCTCATTTGTTATTTCAACACCTTCGAATGAACCAACAGAGTTGTCAATTTTACTTCCAGGATTACTGCTTAAAAAATCTGTTAGGATGAAAGCAAAAACAGCTCCACCAATTACGATTAATGTTAATAAAGAATTGTCTCTAATTTTTTGAATCATTGCCATTTTTATCCAATTTTAAAAGGTGCACGAATATACTACAGTTTGATTGATAAATGAAAAAAAAGTAAGTTGATTTAACAGTTGAAGAACAATAATCCTGATTTAATCTTCTGAGCCTTCTAGAGTAACGATTAATTTGATTAATTCGATGCGTGTTTCACTAACTTTTTCAATCAAAATTGAGAATTGATCTATCATAATAACGTCACCTTCTTTGGGAATAGATTCTGTTTGTAGGAAGATATAACCAGCTATTGTTTCATAGCTTTCATTTGTAGGAATTCTCAAGTCATAATTTTCATTAAGATAGTCCACCTCCAAGCGACCTGAGAATAAAAATTCAAAGTCACTTAATTGCTCCTCTATTAAATCTATTTTGTCATGTTCATCTTCAATTTCACCAAGGATTTCTTCTAGGATGTCTTCTACAGTTAACATTCCAGCTGTTCCTCCAAATTCATCAACTACAATTAGAACACTTTTTCTTAATTGGATGAAATTGTTTAATGCACGCTGAGCTAGCATTGACTCAGGAATATAGCCCAGAGGAAGTAATATTGATCCAATTGTTTTGGGTTGTTTAAATACTTCTTTAGAATGCACAAAGCCAATAATTTCGTCTATTGAATCTTTAAAAATTAGAATTTTAGAATGACCAGTTTCGATAAATACTTTGTTCAGTTTTTCAAGTGAGGTGTTGATTTCTAAGGCAATTATTTCTGTCCTTGGGACCATGCAATCTCTTACCTTAACGGACTGGAAATCTAAAACATTTTTATAATACTGAACTTCAGAGTCCAGCTTTTCTTCATCTTTAGTGTTGTTCGTTCTTGCATTTAAATATTGTTTTAACTCTATTCTTCCAAAGATGGGTTTGTCTTCTTTTAAATCTACGTTAAGACATTTCCTTAAAATGAATTTAGAGAAGCCTACAATACTGATTACAACCCACTTCAAACTCCAGAAAATTGCGTACATAGGGTATGAGAAAAACCTTAAAGTGAGATTAGGTTTTAATCTGAATAATGTTTTTGGTAAATATTCTGCGAAAAGTAAAATAACAATGGTCGAAACGATTGTTTGTAGTAAAAGAATAAATAAAGTGTTTTCTGTGAATAATTTGAATTGTGGCTCCAGTAATTTCTCCATATAAACACCAAAGGTTACTAAGGCTAGATTATTACCAATTAAAAGGGTTGCTATAAACCGAGAAGGTGAACCTGTAAAAGCTGTTAATACTTTCGCTGTTATACCACCTTTTTTATTAATTATTTCCATTCGCATTTTATCCGCTGTGATAAAAGCAATTTCAAGCCCCGAAAAAATCGCAGATACTAGAATAGTAGAAATTATAATTAACCAATCGGTCATTTTTCTTCTTTTTCAAATTTACTACTTCGTTGTCTTTTAATTAAATAAAAGATAATAGAAATAGGGATTATGATAATAAGTGGCTTAACAGTCTGAATTCCATAGTTGTAATAATAATAAATAAATGCAATTATTGCTAAAACAGCTATTGTTAGCCAAGTGTATTCTAAAATTTTATTTAGGCGATTTTTCACGTTTAAATGGTAGTTCTCCGGTAATACCGGTGATTTGATAATTTTCAAAATTTTGATCAGAAACCAAACTAGTTCCAATGATTTTTTGTCCGCTTGGTTTGGTTATAAGAACGGTTGTGTCGCAAATAATTTGTTTTGTTTTAGCGTCCCAAAGAAGTTTTTCAGTATTTAGTTTTTCACCTTCGTTATTAATTACGATCACATTACCTTTCGCATACATTTTTTCTGAGGCATGAAATCGAATAGCATAATCAGCTTTAAGTTCACTTGAAACTTCTTTTAATTGATTGTAAAATCGGATATGAACACTATCCTTCATAATGTCTTTACCTTCAACTTCTTTTGTCCCTGCATACTGCTCAAGTATTTCGCCAGTGATTTTAACTTTTAAAGCACCTGAATCAGAATAAGTGATATTAAAACTAGTATAATATGAATCAGGAATGTCTCCTTCAATATGAACCAATTGCTTCATGTTGTCTAAATCACTGGAACATGAAAAGACAAAAATTATAAGCATTGTAGTACTTATAATTTTAGTGAATATCTTTTTGAATTGTGCGCTCAATTATTTCTTTTCTCTAATGGTTGTTGAAGCATTAATCCAACACTCAACTTTATAGGAATCACCTGGATTTAAACTTTTAAGAAAAATAGCATTTTTAGCTGGAAAGTATGCTGAATACTTATCAGCTTTCTCAAGTGCTTTGGCTTTTGTCTTAGGTTCTTTTGCAAGCCTGGCTGCCTTATTAAAATAATCAACAGCAACCCAAAACACTTCAGCGCCTCCAAAGGTTAAAGATTTACAGTTTGGAGAACCGTAAATAATCGAATTCCCAATGATCAGGTAAGCTTTTGCAGCTTGTGGGTTAAGTTTTATTATCTTGTTAGCTGTTGTTCTTGCTCCAGAATAATTGCTTGTGTTGTTTTGAAATTTAGCCTTTTTAATGAGGTGTTTTTCTAACTCAGAAGAATCTTTTTCAAGTGTAATCGCCTTATCAAAAAATGATAAAGCCTTTGTCTTGTTTTGTTTATTTGAAAAGTATTTTGCTAATGTAATTGCTGTTTTTGATGATGGAGCCGATTCAAACCTTTTCTCCAGCATTTTAACTAAGATCTCTTTTTTATAGCATTTCTTTTCTTTTAACAATTCAATTCCCCCATCAAGCCAAAGTGTGTCATTTTTACTTGATTCAAAATTTGTCGAATATAATGAATCTAATAGGTCACAATCTAAACAAGCATCTGCATACTTGATTGATTTTTCTTTTAGTATTTGATATTTTTTGGGTTTAGCATCAATGTTAGCATCAACGATTTCCATCGTCTTTAAATAAGCTTGAATTACATCATAGCAACTTAGCTTTCCTTTTTTATGCATAATCTTAACACTATACATGTAAGATTTAGCCGTAGTTGATTTAACTTTTGGGAACTGACTTGTAACAACTGTTTCTAATAAATTGAATGCTTCCTCATAGGAATCATTGATTCGAAATTGTGCAAGTGCTTTTCCTTTAGATTCTAATATCTTAATTTTTCCTTTAACATCATTAGAGAAGTGTTTCAGTCTTTTATCATATATCATTAATAATGTATCGATATAAGTAGATCGTAAGGCTTTATCTTCTTTAGATTCACTCATAAAGTTTTTCATTATTTTCTCACCAACTATATATATGTTTTTTGAAGATTCAGGGCAGTTGTTAAAACACCACCTCCAAGTTCTTGCTGCATCTCTGTAAGATTTTTGCTTATAATAAGTAAGCATGATTGTTAGATTTTTTTTACATTCATCAGGGTTTTCACCGTAGTTAACATCAGTTTGTTGTGCCTGAGATGATAATGAAATTAAGAAAGCAAGGAGGAGCGAGAAAAAAGTTTTTTGAGTAGTATTAATCATACTTAATATTAATTAAATTTTCGTTTAACAAACCACTTATCGTTAAATACGACACTAGCGTTTATGTTTAAGAAATTCTCTTGAATATTTATGTTATTGTTACTTCTGTGTAAATATCCAAATGATAAATAAATTGAAGAACCAAATGTTTCTGTTTGGTATTTAAATTTCTTTAACGGCATTCCGAATCCAATATTTATGCCAATTTCAGATAATTCATTATTGTCTATGAAAATTCCAGTTTGACCAATTTTCGCTCCGAAATTGTAATTAATTGTTTTCCAATAATTTGATCTACCTAGAGCTTTATTGTTTGGAATAATATTACCGCCAATTATAAAACCTTGGCTATTACCGAGTTGAGTAGTAGCGGCGTTTAAGCTGAAATTTGAAAGACTTCTTGTTTTGTATTCTGCGGATAATTCCCATTTTTCAAATTTCCCAATCGAAACACCAGATTGAAGCGTAGAGGGCATTTGTAAAATCCCTTTTGAAGCCTCATCTTCTGTATTAATAATAAATTCAGTTTCGTGAAATTCCGCATCAATTAAATCACCATTTGCTTTTGTTGCTTCACCACTAGTAAAGTAATTAGCCTTCAGATAATTGTTAGTATTCAAAGATGATCCTAAGTCATAAGTTACACCATATGTAATATAAAAATTAGTGTTAAATGATTTTTTGTATTGGGCTCCTGTATTAAAAGAAAAACCGGATACATTAGAAAAATTTTGGAATCGAACACTCTTAAATTCATCAGAACTGTATTTAACTTTTGAGATGTCGTTTAATCGACCAAAGATATATTTCCCATTTACACCAAAAGCAAATCCATTTTTTTCAAAACCAGTACCAAAAAAAACTTCAGATAAACCGCCATTACCTTCATAAACGTAATCAACTGCAGATCCGTCGCTTAAACTATCACCGAATGAGTTGGAATAATTTTGTTTAGAAAGAGGAGTTAATCCTAAAGCAAGCCCCCAATTATTTCCAAGCGGAAAACCAAGCCCAAATACGGCTAAATTGGTATTGTTTATAATGTCGTCTTTCGTTTCTGTAGAAACCCAGTTTGTGCTAGAATATAGGCCTGCTTCTCCAGTTGTCAAGGTTAATTGAGAATAAGAACTAGGATTTAGTGGGTTTAATGTGTTAGATGAATAATTACTTGCTCCAATTCCACTTTTAGCGAAATTCGATTGAAAATTACTTTCGTAGAAGTCACCTGGTCCAAATTGAGAAAAGGGAGAGTTTCCTTGGGATACAAGCATTATATGCGAGCACACAAGTATAATTGTAGTAAGTTTAATTTTCATTTAATTGAATTAATTTATTTAGTCCTTTTAACACTAAATATGGGTCTACAAAGATGTCATTTTTTAATTCATCACCCAAAAAAATAGCGTCTCCTCCTGTTAAAAAAATAGTAAGGTTTGGACTTAGTATTTTAAAACGTTTAATAAAACCGGTTATTTCTGAAACGAGTCCGTTAATAACACCTGACTTCAGGCATGATTCCGTTGAATTTCCAATCAAGTGAGGTCTAGTTTCAAACGAATTTATTAACGGTAGTTTCTCTGTGAAATTGTTCATTGATTTAAATCGAAGCGATAGCCCAGGGGAAATTGCCCCTCCTAAATATCCTTTTTCATCAGAAACGTAATCATAAGTAACACAAGTTCCCGCATCAATTATTAAATAATCTTGGTTGTGATGGTAATTAGAAACACAAGCGACTATTCGATCAATTCCTAATGTTTCCGGCGTTTCGTAATTAATATTAAAAGGAAAAATTGATTTATGGTTTATTACTATGTATTTCACGTCAGGCAATCCAGAAATATTTATATCTGAAAGCACACTACATGAAATAATCACTTTTATTTGACTGAGTTCATCAGCACAAATTAAATTGGCAATATTCTCGTGATTAAATAAACTCCCGCTTTTAATAAGTTTATCCTCATCAAACAACCCAAATTTTATTCGAGAATTTCCAGCGTCGAGTGCGAGCTTCATTATATGAATTTCTTATATTCTTTTGTTGATCCTAAGTCGGTAACAAATTGCTTAATTTTTTGTTCATTGTCTTTTTTACAAATAAGTAAAGCATCCGATGTATTAACGACTATATAATCTTCAAGTCCATCAATAACTATTAATTTATCTGTGGGATTGGAAATAATATTTTTCACTGAATTATAAAGTTTGACAGATTTGCCAACAATTGCATTGTCTTTTGAATCCTTTTCAACTTGATTATAAAGAGCCCCCCAAGTTCCTAAATCGGTCCAACCTATGTCGCAGGGCAAAACGTATACGTTGTCGGCTTTTTCTAGAATAGCGTAATCAACAGATATATTTACACATTGAGCATAAATTTCTTGGATAAAATCATGCTCTTTATCTGTGCAGTAAATTCCAAATCCATCTTTGAATAAATCATGAATTTCAAACATATTTTGTTTAAACGAATTTACAATGCTTTTTGAACTCCAGATAAACATTCCTGAATTCCATGAGAAATCACCACTTTCAAAAAACACTTCAGCTAACTCTTTATTTGGTTTTTCTGTAAAGGTTTTTACTTTTAATAAATCCTTATTAGATTCCAGCGAAATTTCTGTAGCTTGTATATATCCATATCCAGTATCGGGTCTTGTAGGCTTAATTCCTAATGTAATTAAGATATCCTCATGCGCACAAGAACTAAAAGCTGCACGAATAGCATTTAAATAATCTTCTTCTTTTATGATTAGATGATCACTTGGTGCAACTAAAATTTTGGCGTTTGGGTTTTTATCGTGGATTTTGTAACAGCCGTATGCCACACAGGGCGCCGTGTTTCTTCTAACAGGTTCAAAAAGAATATTGTCTTTTGGAATTTCTGGAAGTTGTTTATCAATTAAATCTGCATAATCATCATTGGTAACAACGAAAATTTGATCTTTTGGACAAACTTTGGATAATCTTTCAAAAGTTAGTTGAATTAAACTTTTTCCAATGCCAAGAATATCTAAAAATTGCTTTGGGTTTTCTTGTGTGCTAAAAGGCCAAAATCTACTTCCGACTCCTCCGGCCATTATAATTGCGTAATTATTCTTCATAATAGGTTGCGTAAAAATACTAATTGAAAGTTAATCTCTTAACAATTTACATTTTTAATACTTTTCTATCGAGTAACTTCATATAATTTGGTTATTTTAACTGTAAATTATTTCAGTATGAAGACAGTGATTTTTGTTTTTTCTTTAATTCTTTCATTTTCAGTTTTATCGTGCAAAAGTGGCGATAAATGTGGGACATGTCCAACTTTCAGTAAAACACAAAAAGTTGATTCGAAGCAAGTTTAATTTAGATTTCCTCCCTCGGGATTTTCAGAACTTAATTCTTTCAAAAATTAAGTTAGAAGAAATTCATTTTAGAATTTCTTCACCCAGAAAATCTAAATTAGGTGATTATAAACATAATTTCCGAACAGGTTCTAACTCGATCTCTGTGAATTTAGATCTAAGTGAAATTCAGTTTATGATCACTTTTTTACATGAGTTAGCACATAAAAAATGTTATGATCTATACAAAGGCAAAGTAAATGCACATGGGTTGGAGTGGAAGGCATTATTTGTTGAGCTTTTAGTTGAAGCGAAAGGTATTCTTGTCTTAAGCGTTGAGGCTGAGACTGAATTAAATAAAGTGATTTTAAAACCTAAAGCGACATCTAATCCGATTGATGACGGCGGATTAAAAGTGAAAGAAATAAAAGTTAATGATTGTTTTGAGTTAGATAGTGGGAGAAGGTTTAAGCTGATTAAAAAGAGGAGAACACGGTTTTTGTGCTCAGATTTAATTACAGGTAAGCTTTATGCAGTTTCAGGAGAAGCAACAGTAAATCAATTATTAGATTAAAATTTAAATGAAAAAGAATAAATTAGGATTATCCGATTTAAGCGTTAGTAAGATTTGTTTGGGGACAATGACTTTTGGTGAACAAAATAATCAAGATGAAGCCTTTGCTCAAATGGATTATGCTGTTGAAAAAGGAATAAACTTTTTTGATACTGCTGAAATGTATCCAGTTCCAGGAAAACCTAAAACAAAAGGGATAACGGAGAAAATCATCGGGAATTGGTTGGAGGAAAGTGGTAAAAGAGATGAATTATTTTTAGCTACAAAAGTAGTAGGTAACGGAATTCAATATATTCGTAATGGGCCTAATTTTTCAAAAGACCAAATAAATAAAGCATTAGAAGGAAGTTTAACACGTTTAAAAGTTGATGATGTAGACCTTTATCAATTACATTGGCCAGAGCGAAGTAATAATAGGTTTGGTCAACGAATTTATCCGTGGAAAAAAAACTCAGACTATAAACATAATTTCATGAAGGTTATTGAAACTATGGTGGAGTTAGTTGAATCGGGAAAAATTAAAAATTGGGGAGTTTCAAATGAAACTTCTTGGGGGATGATGAAAATACTACAACTTTGTGAGCAATATGGTTTGCCTAAACCAGTTTCAACACAAAATGCATATAGTTTATTAAATAGATTGTATGAGTATGGATGTTCTGAAGTTTCTCAATTTGAGGGTATTGGATTAATGGCTTACTCTCCTTTAGCTTTCGGAGCATTAACAGGTAAGTATTTAAACAATGCTAAGCCAAAAGGAGGGAGGTTGACTGATTACCCCATTTTTGGAAGGTATTTAAACCCACAAGCTCAATTGGCTGTTGGGGCCATTGAAGATGTTGCAAAAAAGAATGGGCTATCTACAGCAGAATTGTCTCTTGCATTTGTAATGTCAAGGCCGTTTGTTAACACTACTATTATTGGAGCAACAAAAATGAGCCAACTAAAAGAGAATATAGAATCCGCGTATATTGAATTACCGGAAGTTTTATTACAAGAAATTGAAGATGTATTCACAAAATATCCAGACGCGGCTGTTTAATGAGAGATAATAGACCAATTGGAATTTTTGATAGTGGTATTGGTGGACTAACTGTAGCCAAGGCTATTAATGATTTGTTACCAAACGAACAATTAGTTTATTTTGGTGATACCGCCCATTTCCCATACGGAGATAAATCTCCTGAATCTATTGAGTTATATTCAGAGAAAATAAGTAATTTTTTATTAGCTCAAAACTGTAAAGCAATTGTTATTGCTTGTAATACGGCTTCTTCATTAGGGAGGAAGAAAGTTTTGGAAGTATTGCCTTCCGATATTCCTTTAGTTGATGTGATTGCTCCAGTAGCTAATTTTTTTAAATCAACGAAATCTGAGGTTGCTGGTGTTATCGCTACTAAAGGAACTATCGGCTCAGGAGTTTACAGGGAGTTCATCAATAAAATAAACCCAAAAGTAGAAGTGAAATCTCTAGCAACACCTTTGTTGGCTTCCATGATTGAGGAAGGTTTTTTCAATAATACCATTTCTGCTACTGTAATAAGGGAGTATTTATCACATGAAATTTTGAAAGATATCGATACGTTAATTTTGGGTTGTACTCATTATCCAATTATCGAAACTGAAATCTTAAAATATTATAATCAGTGCTCAAAAACTATAAGAGTATTGAACAGTGCTAAAATTGTTGCGCAAGAAGTTAAAACTAGATTGATTTCCAAAAATATGATTAATGCTAATAAAGGTGCTGTTAATCATCATTTTTTTGTTTCAGATTTCACTAATTCTTTTGAAAAAAGCACCAAGATTTTCTTTGGAGATCAATTGAAATTGGAGAAGTTGAATTTTTGGAAATAACTTAAAAAGTTACTTCCCTCATTTTGCCATTTTTATCAAGAATAAAAATATTCTTCTTTGTTTTTCGTTCCTCAACTCTTAATTCCTTTAAACGAGCTTCCTCTTCACGGTCTCTTTTTATAAAACCATAGTTTATTTCATAAATAAATTGAATCACGGGTTTTACTTCTTTGGAATTAAAAACAAAATCAGCATCTCTTAAATCTAAGTTGTAGTAAGCGTCAATTTCCACTCTACGGTTGTAGTTAATAGTTGAGTTTTGAGAAATGTGATGGCGGTATAAACTGGTGTTTTGAATAAATGACTTTAGATATCGCTCACTCGGAAATATAGTATTCCTTGTCTTTTCAAAGGATGCTTTTCCATCATTAATACTATACCCAATTTCTTTAGCAAGCTTCTTTTTTTGATTTAGAACTTCGATTGCTTTTTTGGATAATGAATCTTCAATCATTTTGGATGAATTAATATAAGGCACGATGTCAATTATATCATAAATGTTATTTTTAAAACAAATCTTAGACAGTTGATCAACTGTTTCGATTCCTTCAATATTAAAAGTGATGTTGTGGGTAGATTTAAAACCGGTTGGGATATTTACATTGAAGGAATCTGAATTTAAGCTGAAAATTGGATCCAAGCCAATTACATCTACAATTACATCATTGGGTTTTATATTTAATTTTTTGATGCTTTTAATTATAGCGTCTTTCTTTATTGTTGTTTCCTCCTCCAAAGCCTCGATTGACGAGCTAATTGAAGTGTATGTATACGTGATGTGATAGCCATTTGGGATAGCATTATATATTATTTTCGTGTTAATTTTCAGTCTATTTCCAGTGACTTTGATTGATTGCTTGTTGTTGGAAGAAAATTCGGTAGCTGAATTGTAGCTTTTATTTATTGTTTGAGAAAATGTTGTTGTGTAAAGAGTTAAAAGTACAATAGATATTATCGTTTTCATAGTTATATAGTTTACTATGATAACCCAAGTTTAAAGAAACGTTACAAAAATAAATGGGTCCTTCTGAAATTCAGAAAGACCCATTTATAAATTTGACATTATGAATACTTAATTCAGTTTTTTCAAAATATGTTTGACGTTAACACTATCGCCAATTAGTTTTTCTAAGTGATCAATAGCAACTCTTTCTTGCTTCATTGTATCTCTTTCTCGTATGGTAACAGTATTATCTTTTAAAGTTTGATGGTCAACAGTAATACAAAAAGGTGTACCAATTGCATCTTGCCTTCTATATCGTTTTCCTATTTGATCTTTTTCCTCATAATAGCATTCAAAATCATATTTCAATGTATTTATTATTGCTCTTGCTTTATCGGGCAAGCCATCTTTTTTAGTTAACGGAAGCACAGCTACTTTGTATGGAGCTAAAAAAGAGGGAAATTTAAGAACTATTCTTTCAGATCCGTCCTCTAACTTTTCTTCTGTAAATGCTGTGCTTAAAACTGCTAAAAACATTCTATCAACTCCTATAGAAGTTTCAACTACATTAGGTACATAGCTTTCATTTAATTCAGGATCAAAATATCTTAACTTCTTTTTTGAGAATTCTTCATGTTGTGTTAAATCGAAATTACCTCTTGAGTGCACACCTTCTAATTCTTTAAATCCAAAAGGGAATTTAAATTCAATATCAGCTGCAGCTTTTGCGTAATGCGCAAGCTTTAAATGATCATGGAACTTATGACTGCCTTCTGAGAAACCTATAGCTTTATGCCATCTCATTCGAGTTTCTTTCCAGTATTCGTACCATTTGTTTTCTTCTCCTGGACGAACGAAAAATTGCATTTCCATTTGTTCAAATTCTCTCATTCTAAAAACAAATTGCCTCGCAACGATTTCATTTCTAAAAGCTTTACCTATCTGAGCAATTCCAAAAGGAATTTTCATTCTTCCAGTTTTCTGAACATTTAAATAATTCACAAAAATACCTTGAGCTGTTTCAGGTCTTAGATAAATTTTAGTTGAACCGTCAGATAATGACCCAATTTCTGTAGAGAACATTAAATTGAACTGACGAACATCTGTCCAATTTTTACTTCCCGAAACTGGACAAGGAATCTCTAAGTCAACAATGAGCTGCTTAAACCCTTCCATGTCCTCCTCTTCTTGAACTTTCTTCAAGCGGGTTTCAACATTGTTAATTTTTTCAAAATACCCCAAAACTCTTGGGTTTGTTGTCTTGAATTCAGTTTCATTAAACGATTCTCCAAATCTTTTCGCCGCTTTTTTAACTTCTTTGTCAATCTTGGCTTCTAGTTTATTTTGAATATATTCTTCTACTAGAACATCAGCACGATATCTTTTTTTGGAATCTTTATTGTCAATTAATGGATCGTTAAAGGCGTCAACATGCCCTGAAGCTTTCCAGGTTTTTGGATGCATGAATATAGAAGAATCAATTCCAACTATGTTCTCATTCATCTTAACCATTGCATCCCACCAGTAATCCTTAATGTTTTTCTTTAATGCAGATCCTGTTTGACCGTAGTCGTAAACTGCGCTTAAACCATCATAAATTTCACTAGACTGGAAAACAAACCCATATTCCTTAGCATGGGAAGTAACTTTTTTGAAAACGTCTTCTTGTGTTGCCATATCACAAAAGTAGAATATTATTGCTTGTTTACAGTGTCTAATTAAAATACAATCAGCATAAGATGAAAAAAAAACTGTGACTTTTTGATAAATCTACATTATGATTATTGAAAGGGTGCTTGAAACACCAAACATCCACAATTTTCAGAGGTTAAAAATTTTTAAATTTTGTTGCCAAAAAAAATATGATTAGTTTTATTGGTTGTTTGTAGTGTATGTTTGGGAATGTAAACGAAATGTAATTAGTATGAAAAGGGTCTTATTAGCAGCAATAGCTTCGGTTTTCACACTTGTGGGGAATGCTCAACAGGATGCGCAGTTTTCTCAAAACATGTTTTTGAACAATGCAATCAATCCAGGAGCTACTGGTATTAAAGGAATGCATTGCTTCAATCTTGTTGCTCGAGAGCAATGGTTGGGGTTTGAAGGTAGGCCCGAAACAGGAATGTTTAACTACAGTGGTATAGTCCAAAACTTTGGCGTAGGTGCTGTAATTGTATACGATAAAATTGGACTTGAGCAAAATGTTGATTTGAAAATAAATGGTTCTTACCACTTAAACATTGGGGATAAGGGTAAATTAGGTCTTGGACTAGATTTAGGATTCTTGCAAAAAGGATTCTCTAACGGTTCCATGGCTGGGAACCCTAATGACGCAATAGTGATTGGTCTATCGGGTGCATCAGATGTAGCTTTTGACCTAGGTGTTGGGGCTTTTTATTATGTTCCTGGAAAATTATATTTTGGTATTTCGGGTCAAAAGCTTCTACCACAAAGTTTTTCATTGAGTGCTGCAAACCCAAAGGTCCGACCGCATTCTTACATTACGGCGGGTTATTGTCATCTTATTCCGAACACAAAAATAGAACTTAAACCAAATATGTTAGTCAAAACAGATTTGTCAACAACTCAATTAGATGTTAATTTGACTGCTGAATTCAATAAATTATTTTGGTTAGGAGGAAGTTATAGAGTCCAAGACGCAGTTGTAGCAAATTTTGGTTTTAACTATAACCTATTAAAAGTAGGGATTGCTTACGATTTTACAACGCACCGTTTAAGAGATGAAGGTGAATTTACTTTTTGGAAAGATGGACAAGTAAATAATGTTAAACAAAATAACAGAAGTTTTGGTTCAGTTGAGTTATACTTGGGTTATTGCATAATGCCTCGCCCAATTCCAGAATTTGATACTTATGTTGATCCATTATTCCTTTAGGGAATTGGTGTGACTAGTGTTTTTTAGGCGTTAATTGTTTTTTATTTCGTGTGTGTTACGAATGTAAAGTTGATTTTTTAGAAAAAATGTTTTAATTTTCCGATTGCGGATTTAAACTAGTGATGTATGAGAAAGTTACTTTTAGGTTGTGTTTTACTTACTACGGTGCTGATTACAAGTTGTAGTCCTGCTGGTAACGGTGAATTAGTAGGTACAGGTAGAGAACCTTTTTTTCAGGAGGATCCGTTTGGAATGTTGTTCATTCCACTAGGTTCATTCCACATGGGACCTAGTGATCAAGAAGTCACTTTTGCTTTGGCATCTCAGAAAAAAGTTGTGTCTATTCAATCGTTTTACATGGATGAAACTGAAATAACAAATGACGAATACCGTCAGTTTGTTTATCACGTAAGAGATTCCTTAGCCTTGACAATTCTAGGAGAAGACGAGCCTGATAAGTTTTTCTATGATGAAGGAGAATTTGCCCAAAGGTTAAATTGGAGAAGAGTTCCTTGGGAAAACGAAGATTACGCAGAATTATTAGGACAGTTATATTACGGTGAGAATGACGAGCGTTTTTATAAAAGAGCTCAATTAGACGCTCGTAAGTTTAATTTCGAGTACTGGTGGATTGATTTTAAAACTGCTTCTGGAAAAGTTAATAGATTCAATCATCCGAATATCGACGAAGCATCCGCATCATCTGAATCTTGGAAATATGGTGAGGGAATTACAGATAGAAGCGAATTTATAAAAAGAGAGGTTATAAATGTTTATCCAGACACTTTATCTTGGGTTCATGATTTTACATATTCGTGGAATGAACCAATGACTCAAATGTATTTTTGGCATCCAGTTTATGACCACTACCCAGTTGTAGGAGTATCATGGAAACAAGCAACAGCTTTTTGTATTTGGAGAACCCACCTGATGAACGACTTTAGAAGTTCAAGAGGAAAAGTAATTGTAAATGATTTCCGTTTACCAACTGAAGCTGAGTGGGAGTATGCATCAAGGGGTAATTTTGATCAATCACCATACCCATGGGGAGGACCTTACATTCGTAACAGAAGAGGTTGTTTCTTAGGTAACTTCAAACCATTAAGAGGTAACTATGTTGATGATGGTGGGATGCATACAATTGTTGTTGCTCATTACTGGCCTAACGGGTTTGGATTATACGATATGGCAGGAAATGTTTCTGAATGGACAGCAAATTCTTATGAAGAGGCGGCATACAATTTTGCTCATGATTATAACATGGATTATAGATATGAAGCAACAGATAAGGATCCTCCTGTTTTAAAAAGAAAAGTAATTCGAGGTGGTTCTTGGAAAGATATAGGTTATTACATGCAAACAGGTGCCAGAACTTACGAATACCAAGATACTGCTAAGTGTTATGTTGGATACAGATGTGTTGAAACATACCTTGGTCGAAAGAAAGGAGATACTAGAGATTCTCAAGTATATTAAGCTTTTCAAAAGACACCATATTTATGGTGTCTAATCTCAGACTTTTAATTAAGTACACTATATTAATCATTATTGTTAATTTTTTAAATCAGTTCAGTTATGTCAGGAAGTTACAAAAAGAAAAAATTTATGAATATGGTTACGGGGTTTGGTGCAGCCATCGTAATTATTGGAGCTATGTTTAAGATTCAGCATTGGCCAGGAGCAACAATTGCCCTTATTGGTGGGTTATCTGTTGAAGCGGTATTATTTATCTTAGGAGCTTTTGAGCCACCACACATGGAAACAGATTGGTCATTAGTTTATCCAGAACTTGCAATTTCTCATGATGGTGAAGACGAGTTAGATGCTCATTCTGATGATGAAGAGGCAGATGCTTCCCTTTCAACTACTATTTCTGCAGGTGATGCTAACGGAGACCCAGTTTCGCAAAAACTAGATCAAATGCTAATGGATGCTAATGTAGGTTCTGAGCTTATTGAATCTTTAGGTGAAGGATTGAGAAATTTTGGAGAAACGGCACAAAATTTGAACACTGTTGGTACTGCAAGTCAAGCAACTGAAGGTCTAGTTGCTTCTTTGGAAGGTGCTTCACAAAACGTCGATAAAATGTCTAACGCTTACTCTAAGGCATCTGAGTCATTAACTGAAATCACAGATCTTAAAGGAGAAGGTACTTCATACGCAGAACAATTAGTTTCCATGACAAGAAATTTAGGAGAATTGAATGGTGTTTATGAACAACAAATCGAAGCGAATAATAGCGGAATGAAGTTGTCTGCAGATGTTCAATCAAACATAAACGAGTTATTAACGAACTTGAGTGATTCTGTTGAAGACACAAAACGATACAAAACAGAAGTTGCCGCATTAGGGGAGAACTTATCTAAACTAAATACTGTTTACGGTAACATGTTATCTGCTATGAGTGTTGGTGGTCAAGCATAATCAAGAATTTTTTAAAAATATTTTTAACCTAAAAATTAAGTAATTATGGGAGGAGGTGGAACCCCAAGACAACAGATGGTTGGTATGATGTACCTTGTACTACTAGCAATGTTGGCAATGAACGCGTCAAAAAGTTTATTAAATGCATTCGTAATGTTAGAAAATGGTATTAATAAAACCGTTAATAATTTTGCAAATGCAAATACTGCTTTTTACACAACAATTGAAAAAGCTGCAGCTTCAAGTCCGGCATATCAAGCTAAACTTGATGGAGCCCTTGAACTTAAAAAGAAAGCGGATGAAGTTGTTGCTCTAATAGCAGATGATAAAATAAAGTTGACTTCAGGGTTAATTTTAACAGGAGTAGCTGATACTGCAAATGGTGGTTTAAAACCATTTTTAGATGATGGTGGAATTCCTTTAAACAAGGATAACCAAGATTTAGGAGCTCAATATTATGTTCCAGGTGGTGCTCCAAGTCAGTTCGGAACAGCTCTTACAAAAGCTGTTGATGAATTTAGAGATTTAGTAATCAAAACTATTGATAACGATGGCGATAAGGACAATGATTATTTATTGGCTAGATATCAAAAGTTGTTAGATACCTCTATAAAACCTGATCCAAATGATCCAAGTGTTAAAACTACTTTTGCCTCTAGAATTTCTGAGCATTTACCACTTGCATCTGTAACAGCTAATCTTACTTTGTATCAATCATACATAAGAAATGCAGAAGCCGATGTTGTTGGTCATATTGCATCAAAAATGGATGGTGAAGGTATGGTTGTTGATAAATCAATAGGGCTAGTTAATTTTGACAATGGATACGTTTTGAAAAGCGACAGCGTTACTGCTGAGATTTATTTAGCTGCATACAACAGTAAATCAAGCTCAGAAATTATTATTGGTGAGGTTGATACTTTAAAGTTTGGCGGAAAAGATCAAATTCAGTTGCCTCCCGGACAAGTTGCTAAAGCGCCTATGCTGAGTGTTACACAAACACTTAAATCAAGTAACGGAGCTGCTAAGTGGTCTAAGATCGCAGATGAAACTGGTGCGCACTTTGTAACAGGAGTTATTAAGAATGTTTCTTCAAAAGGAACATTTTTTACAAAATTTAAATCAAGTTACATGGTTGCTGAACCATCGGCAACAGTTGCTGCTACTAAAATGTCTGTGTTTTATGTAGGTGTACCTAACCCTGTTAGTGTATCTGCTCCAGGTGTATCAGTTGCTGATATTGAAGTGTCCGCTCCAGGTTTAGCTTTTAAGAACGACAAAAAAGCGGGTTCTTATATTGTCAGACCTTCTAAGGCTACCAATAAGAAAGGGGTTGATGTTGTTGTTAAAAATAAAAAGAGTGGAGCCATTTTAGGGAAGAGTAACTTCCGTGTAAAAAGACTACCTGATCCTGCTGCTTCCGTATTGGGTTCTAAAGAGGGCTTAATCTCAAAAGGAAAGTTAAGAGCGATTTCAAGAGTTGATGCAAAAATGGAAAACTTTGATTTTGACTTAAGTGTTAAAGTTAAACAATTCACGTTGACGGTTAAGTTAGGTACTGATTTAATGTCTTTTAAATCTAAAGGAAATAAGTTGACACCTGCAATGAAAAAAGTTCTTACAAAAGTAGGAAGAGGTTCAAGAATTTATTTTGAAGAAATAAAAGTTCAAATGCCTGGAGGTGCCCGTAAAGTTCCTTCTTTGATCTTTAAAGTTAAATAGTTTTATATTTTAAACCTTCTGTATGAGATATTGTGCAGAAGGGTTTACTTTTTAAAGTGTGTGTTATGAAGTCTATTAAGTTAATTGCTGGTTTAGTTTTGTTAGGAGTGCTTTTTTCTAACGATGTCGCTGCTCAAGATATTTTAGATGGTACTTATGTAAGAGAACACCGTGTTTCTAAAAGGGTGATTCCTTATACTCCGTTAAGAGAGGCAGATGTCATGTGGATGAAAAGAATCTGGAGAGTTCTTGATCTAAGAGAAAAGATTAATCACCCATTATATTTTCCAACGGAAAAAATAATGGATCGTCAGAGCATGACTCAATTAATTTATGATGCTGTTACTAACCCCGCTGCTTTGGTCACTATTACACCCTATGATGTTTTAGATGATGAGTTCACAGTTAGATTAACTGTTGCAGAAGTTGAGCAAAAAACAACAAAAATTGATACTGAATTTGTTGAAGATGAGAATGGGGATTTAAAACCACTTCCTATAAAGGAAGATTTTTCTCCACATGCTGTTAAAAGATACAGGTTAAAAGAAGAGTGGTTTTTTGATAATCAAAAATCAGTTTTAGAACCTAGAATCATTGGAATGTGTCCTGTTCAGGAAAAATTTGATGAGATGGGTGAGTATAAAGGGGAGATGCCTTTGTTCTGGTTATATTTCCCAGAGGCTAGGGTTGCATTCGCAACAGTGCCTGTTTACAACCCCAAAAATGATGCTGAGAGAAGAACACTTGAAGATATTTTTTGGAAGCGTAAATTTTCTTCTTACGTATTCAAGGAAACGAATGTTTACGATAGAAAAATCGATACTTATAAGCAAGATTTAGATTTATTGCTTGAATCTAAAAGAATAGAGCATGAAATATTCCAGTTTGAGCAAGATCTTTGGGAATATTAAAAACACCATTTAAAACAAAAAAAGGACCATAAGGTCCTTTTTTTGTTTTAAATAGTGTTTAATAATTTCTTGGGTTTTGGGTTATTGAATTCTGTTATAAGTATAATAAGCTTATTAAAAATAAGTGTAATCTATTTTTACATTATAGCAGGAGGTAATTTCAAAGTTTTTATTCTAAAAGCATCATGAATGTAATAATTTACTCATTTATACCGTATATTTTTTTGCCGTTACTTCATCATGTAGCTGGGTTTTGATCTAATTTTGTATTAAATTTTCTTCTAATTAAGATAAGTGTTACATATACATTTATTTATTTTTTAGTTGGAGTTTCTATTTAATTGCAAATATCTATTAATCAAATATTATTTCCATTTCAACTCTTCTGTTAATAGCTCTGTTAAGTGCGTTGTTATTTTTAACAATAGGTTTCGTTTCTCCAAAATACTTTAAGATTAAAGAATCCTTTGAGACACCTTTATTTACCAAATATTTTTTTGTGACTTCTACTCTATTTTTTGAAAGTAATAAATTGTTTTGAGCATCTCCAATGTTATCAGTATGGCCTCGGAGCAGGAGAATCCAAGTTTTCTTTTCAATCAACATTTCTGCTAATGCGTCTAATGAAGGGAATGATTTTTCTAAAATTGTTGATTTTCCAGTTTCAAAATTTAAATTTTTAAAGGCAAATTCAATCACCTCTTCATCTTCATCATTTATAAATGGACAGCCATTATTTAACGGATCTCCTTTTGTTTTTGGACAGTCGTCTTCATCATCGGGCAAACCATCTAAATCTTGATCTATTAATGGGCAGCCATTGTTTGATTTACTGCCAAATAAAGACGGACATTGATCAATTTGATCATTAATTCCGTCACCATCTTTATCTTTATAAGGACAGCCATTATTATCATCATAACCTTTTGTATAAATGCAACTATCTTCAAAATTGAAAATTCCATCTAAGTCTGAGTCAGGGCAACCAAGATTTATTAGTTCTCCAATTAAATCAGGGCATGCATCTAAATAATCTGCGACACTATCTCCATCTGTATCTGGACAACCTTCGAACAAAGCTAAGCCAATTTGATCTGGGCACTTATCCATCGCATCTCTAATTCCGTCGCCATCTTTATCTGGACACCCTTTCAGCTTTTTAATTCCTGGTAGTTTTGGACATTCGTCCTGCAAGTCTGCTATTCCATCTAAGTCAGTATCTGGGCATCCTTTGAATTTTTTCAATCCTGCTGTTTCCGGACATTTATCACTTGCATCAGGTATACTGTCTCCATCTTGGTCTGGACAGCCTTTAAAAGACCAAATACCCTTGAGCTCTGGACATTTGTCTATTTTATCAGAAACACCGTCTTTATCAAAATCTTCTGGTCTATAATGAAGTGAGGTCACCTTAACTCCTAAGTGGATGTTTCCAAAATAGTTTTCTTCTTTCCACAAGAAAGTTCCTATGTCTCTAGTACCAATAAGAAAAGGTCCAAACATTATGTTTAAACCCAAGTGTTTATTGCCTTCTGAGGTTATAGAATATGGTAAATAAGCCCCCATCCATTTCCAGTCCCATCTAGGCGTAATTGTGAACCTTGAGTTGTAATTTATTTGAACAACTCCATTTTTTTTAATACTGTTAAAGTATGTAGCATTTATGTAAATCCCTTTGTAAATATTATAATCCATTTGGGTGCTAAATGAGGTTGGGAGTCCAATAATCATATTTTTCTTTTCATTAGAACTTGAGAATTCACTATTAATAGCGTCTTCATAACCCGACAAAGTACTTAAGTTAAATGAGTTAGGGTTCCAACTATCACTTAAAGCATTTAATTTTCCTGAAGAACCAGATTTGAATTTAATATATCCAATATCAGAAACGGTTAGTCCGATTCTTAACTTATGTTTACTAACTTCTCTGGAAGAATTTAACTTTCCGTCCATTTTGTACACACATGAATCTGGTTGAGATCGCCATTCGTAATTAAAACCTAGGTCTACTCCAAATCCAAGTCCATTGAATTTAGTGATATTTGATTTCCAAGTTTCAGATAAATTTTGGGATGTAAAATATTCTACATCTTGTCCATTAACAAGAACAGTAGAATCATTATTTAACTCCGTATAAAGGTTTTTTATATTAATACCTGCAGCTTGAATTCCCTGCGTAATTTTTGGCTTAATCCCGAAACTTAACCAACTATGATTTTTCTTGAAAATTTCCTGTCCATAAACGACACCGAATTCACTCCACATTACGTTCGATATATTTGAATTTTCAGTTGTAATTGGTAATCCCGTTAAGTTATTGTCTTCTAGATTTGTATAAAATAGGTTCGCAAAACCTTCTGAGATATTAGTGAAATTTGAAAGAGTTCTAAACTGGCTTGTAAAACCTATACTTTTTGTTTCATCTATCGTGAAAAGAAAAGAAGGACCTAGTATGTCTGCATTCAAATAAATATTTTTGTTTGTGCCGTCGTTATTTAATACAGACTTCTCCAATAAGAAAGTGTCCATAGGATTAGGGAAGTTTGTAGTTAAGCCGAGAAAATTATTATCTATTGTAGTACTAAGCGTGAAAAAATTAATGTCTAGTTTTATTCTAGTATCAACGGTGCTGGCAGGATTGTAATTGATGCCACTTACGCCTGCGTAATTACTTGTAGCATAACCTTCCATATACTGTGCATTAGACAAGGTAAGAGCAAATATAAAAAGGCAGAAAAGTTTTAACTTCAAATACATTAGGTTCCAGTTTCCAAATACTACCTTCAATTTAGATAAATGTTTTATTTTTTCAGTATTAATTTTCAATTATCTATTCTCAAGTATAATTTAATATCTCTGTGCAGTATTTAGTAGCGAATATTAAGTGGGCTATTAACGGCATTAATAATTCACAATCAACTGGAAGTTCCCATCCCAAAAGAATTTATGAGTTTGATTGGTTAATTAAGTGAACAAAGCTTTAAACAGGAATTATCAAACATAAAAAGATAGGAGTTTAAAATTAAGAATGTATTGTTGTTTAATAATGAGATTAATGAATATCCTTTACCATTCTTTTTTATTGCAAAGTCAATTTATTTAATTAAGTTTAAATCTCAGTAATTTCACACATTATTATCAAAAATAATTTCATGAAAAAATCAGTTCATATAATTTTTTTATCTTTTTTCCTTTTTTCAAACATAAGTTTAAAAGCTGAATGTTTTGGTAATGTTGATTTTAGTGTTACTAAAATAATCAATCAATTTAATAAATTTGAGTTCAGAATCCAATCTGAGGTTGATTTTACTCAGGTGCTATGGGATTTTGGTGATGGGAATAGTTCTTCTGAACTAGGTCCAAACCATACGTATTTAGGAGCAGGTTTTTATAATGTTAGCTTGCAATATTATCATTCTAACGGTTGTGATAGTATTTTGTTTAAATCTATTTTTATTGAAGAAAGTTCGGGCTTTGATTGCTCCGATTTTAATTCTAGTCCTACAAATATTAAAAACGTTACTTGTTTTGGAGGTTCCAATGGCTCAGCAACTATTACTACAATGGGCGGAACAACTCCTTATAGTTATGATTGGCATGATGGTACAGGTCAAAGTTTAGATTCGACCTTAAATAATTTGTCACCTGGGACATATAATGTAACTGTAAGTGATTTAAATGGCTGCTTAGATTCAGTAAATTTTTATATTAACCCACCCGAAGAATCAAATCTTCCAAATTTTGATTTAGGTCCAGATAGAATAATTTGTTCAGGAGATAGCACTTTGTTGAATGCAGGAGAAGAATGGGAGAGTTATTTTTGGAGCACAGGATTCACAAACCAAGTAATTAACGTTAGTGAAGCTGGAACTTATACTGCTACTGTTACGGATTTTAATGGTTGTGAAAACCAAGATTCAATTACTTTGTCGTTTTATACTCTTCCAAATTTTGATTTAGGTCCAGATAGAACAATTTGTTTAGGAGATAGCACTTTGTTGAATGCAGGAGAAGAATGGGAGAGTTATTCTTGGAGCACAGGAAACACAAAAATCCGAAACAGTAGC
>JAQXEE010000133.1 GCA_029251005.1 Flavobacteriales bacterium
GTGCTGAAGATGATTTTAGCTTCTCTTAATGCATCTAATATTTCTCTTTCAGTTAAAGACTCAGAATCCTCAAAATACTTTTCCATTAAAGTATCATCAAATTCAGCAACAGCCTCCAATAATTCTTCTCTTAATTGTTTTGCTTCATCGATGATGTCAGCAGGAATTTCAATCTCTTGGAATGTCATTCCTTGATCTTCTTCATTCCACGTAATTCCTCTAAAGTTAATTAGATCAACTACTCCTCTAAAATCATCTTCAGCACCAATATTCAATTGTAATGGTAAAGCATGAGAACCTAACATCTCTCTTACTTGTTTTGCAACATTTAAGAAATCAGCTCCTTGTCTATCCATTTTATTAACGAAACCAATTCTTGGAACGTTATAATTATTAGCTAATCTCCAGTTAGTCTCTGACTGAGGTTCAACACCATCAACAGCACTAAATAAGAAAACTAAACCATCCAACACTCTTAATGATCTATTTACTTCAACAGTAAAATCAACGTGACCTGGAGTATCAATAATATTCACTTGGTATTCATTGTCTCTATAAGGCCAGAATACAGTAGTAGCAGCCGAAGTAATTGTAATACCTCTTTCTTGCTCTTGCTCCATCCAATCCATTGTAGCACCACCATCGTGCACCTCTCCAATCTTGTGACTTACACCTGCGTAATACAAAACACGTTCAGTAGTGGTAGTCTTACCAGCATCAATGTGCGCTGCGATACCTATGTTTCTTGTGAATTTAAGATCTCTTTTAGCCATTTTGACTTTCTTTACTTGTTGATTTTAAACCTTAATTAAACTCTAAAATGAGCGAATGCTTTGTTGGCTTCTGCCATTCTGTGCGTATCTTCTTTCTTTTTGAAGGCAGCACCTTCTTCTTTCGCAGCAGCAAGAATTTCAGCAGCTAATTTCTGAGCCATTGATTTCTCATTTCTTTTTCTCGCATATCCAATTAACCATTTCATTCCCATAGAAAGTTTTCTATTATCACGAATTGGAACTGGAATTTGAAAAGTTGCTCCTCCTACTCTTTTACTTCTAACTTCAACTCCAGGTGTCACATTAGACAAACCTTTCTTGAACACCTGTAAAGCATCTTCTTCTTCTTCAACTTTCGATGCAACAACATCGATCGCGTCATAAAAAATACTAAACGCAGTAGATTTTTTACCATCAAGCATAAGGTTGTTTACGAACTTCGTAACAACAATATCTCCAAATTTTGGATCTGGTAAAACTATTCTCTCTTTTGCACTACTCTTTCTCATTTCAGGAAATCGTTAAAAATTATTTCTTAGGACGTTTCGCCCCATATTTAGATCTTCTCTGTAGTCGTCCTTCAACACCAGCAGTATCAAGCGCTCCACGAACAACATGATATTTTACACCTGGTAAATCTTTCACCCTTCCACCTCTAACAAGTACAATTGAATGTTCTTGTAAGTTGTGACCTTCTCCTGGGATGTAAGCTGAAACTTCGATTCCATTTGTCAATCTCACCCTTGCAACTTTTCTCATTGCAGAGTTTGGTTTTTTCGGTGTAGTCGTATATACTCTCGTACATACACCTCTTCTTTGAGGACACGCATTAAGAGCTGCAGCCTTACTCTTGCTCGGCTTATTAACTCTTCCTTTCTTTATTAACTGTTGAATAGTTGGCATATTTCTAAGTATTCACTTTCAAAAAAACACAATACCCGCCAAAAAACGGGACGGCAAAGATATACAGAAATTTCCAATTATCAAGGGCTTTCAGCAAATTGGTGGATTTTTTTTCACTTTTACTCACAAAACCATGTGAATAACCCCCGTAATCAGTTACTCTAAAAAAATAAAAAAGAAATTTAATATTTTTTCAAACCATCATTCTATCTACGCTAGATAATTGATTATTTTTGAATTATGTCTGACTATTCAACAGTAAAAAAAGAAAGGAAGAGGGGAATATAAAGAATTGTGAGAGGGGGAGTAAAAGGAACAGAGAGGAATAGGGTTAACGCCGATGTTGGTTGAGACTGGAAGAAAGGTTGGTTATGTTTAGTTAAAGCTAG
>JAQXEE010000140.1 GCA_029251005.1 Flavobacteriales bacterium
CAGTGTATTTTAATTGAGGCTATGATGTACACTTATAAGAAATTGGTTAAAAAAATATTAGAAATCACGAAAAAAGTTTTAAATCAAACCAAAATTAATTTTGACGAAAAAAGTTGCGAGTACAACTAAATTTAATAATTATGAATGACTTAAGTAGAAAAGTAGTTTTAGTGCTGTTGGCTATTGGAGCGACAATAGTAATCGTGAAAATAATGGGATCTTTTAAGGAAGAACCTTTAAAATTAAATATTAAACCCGTTTATAAAAGTGTACGAGTTGAGCAAATTGTTTTAGGTGAACACAAGGCAGAAGTTAAGTTTTCAGGTAAATTAGCAGCAGAGGAGAAGATTGATTTATTTACTGAAGTGGGTGGAGTTTTATTAACCGAGAACTTTAAAGAAGGTAATAGATTTGCTAAAGGAGCTGCAATTGCACAATTAAACGCTGTGGAATTTGCAAATGGATTAAAGGCCCAAAAAACACAATTACTTACTCAGGTTGCTGGATTGATGGGGGATTTGAAAATTGATTTTTCTGATTCGGCGAATGATTGGGAACAGTTTTTAAATGCAATTAAGGTGGATAAGCCTCTACCTTCTTTGCCTAATTTGGCGAATGAAAAACTGAAGCGTTTTGTAGCAGGGAAAGGTGTCTTAAATAGTTATTACTCCCTTAAAAGTCAAGAAGAAAAATTGTCTAAGTTTACAATTAGTGCTCCTTTTAGTGGGGTTTTAACGCAAACATCTATTCAGAAAGGAACTTTAGTAAGGGGTGGACAAAAGATAGGTGAGTTTATTAATCCTAAATCATACGAGTTACAAACAGAAGTAAGTTTATCGGATTTAAAATTCATTTCAAAAGGAAGCTCGGTTCTTTTAAAATCTGATGATTTAAATCAATCATGGAAAGGAATTGTTTCTAGAATTAATTCTTCTTTAGATGCCAACTCTCAAATGATTTCAGTTTACATTAAGGTAGTTGGGCAAGACTTGAAAGAAGGTATGTTTTTACATGGAACAGCTAAAGGTGCCAATTTTAAAAATACAGCGCTCATAAATAGAAAGCTTTTGAAGAATGGTGGTATATTTTTAGTTGACAGTGGGATTGTAAACCATCAAAAAGTGAACGTTTTATATGTTAACCAAGCTAAAGCAATTATTGGTGGTTTGCCTCCTGATGTTAAAATGGTAGCGGATAACATGAAAGGATTGTATAACGGAATGAAAGTTACCGAGACCAAGTAAGATTCAGATTAATCATAAGGTGAATAAATAATCATGCGGAAATTATTATCATATTTTATTAAATATCCAATCGCTGGAAACATCTTGATGTTTATGTTGATTTTGATGGGATGGGTAGGGATGAAATCGTTACGAACTACTTTTTTTCCTGAAAGAGAATCTACTTTAATTCAAATTAGAGCGGTTTATCCGGGAGCATCTCCAGCTGAGATTGAAGAAGGAATTGTGTTGAAAATTGAAGATAAATTAGAAGGCATAAATGGTATTGAACGAATTACTTCTCAGTCGTTAGAGAATACTGGGATTATTAATATTGAGGTTAATTCCGATTACAAAACAGATGCTGTTTTACAAGATATAAAAAACTCAGTTGACGGAATTAATTCATTTCCATCTAGCATGGAGCCGGCTTCTATAGCGAAAAGAGAGCCGCCTCAGCATGCAATATCTGTTGCCTTAAGTGGTGATCTACCCCTAAAACAGCTAAAGACGATTGCTCGGAATTGGGAAAATAAATTGCAAGAGGATCCTTTAATTTCTCAAGTAGATATTTCGGGTTTTCCGGATGAGGAAATTGAGATTAAGGTGGATGAACATTTATTGAATATTTATGGTATCACTATAAAAGATGTTGCTATTGCTGTAAAAAAAGATAATGTTGAAATTACGGGAGGTGAATTAAAAACACCTGAGGAAAATATTTTAATTCGAGCAAGAAACAAGAATTATGAAGGGGTGGAGTTTGAGGAGGTCGTCATTAAGGCTTTACCAAATGGGAATATTATCCGTTTAAAAGATGTTGCTGTAATTACAGATGGTTGGATAGACCAACCTGCTGAACAATTTGTTAACGGAGTTCCCTCTGTAATTGTAAAAGTGAGTTATACGATTCATGAAGATCTTAAAAGTATTGCTGAAAAAGTGAAGGCTTACGTTGCTGACTTTGAAAAATCTCATCCCCAACTAACAACACAAATAACAAGAGATAGTTCTAAGGTTTTAGTTGAAAGAATTGATTTGTTAATAAGTAATGGAGTAGTAGGTTTCCTTCTTGTATTTATTTTTCTTTCGATGTTTTTACATCCTCGGTTGGCTATTTGGGTTGCAATGGCAATTCCGATTGCTTTTGGAGGAATGTTTATTCTTGCCGGAGGAGCTGGGATTTCGATTAATGTTATTTCCTTGTTTGGGATGATTATCGTTATTGGGATTTTGGTTGATGATGGTATTGTAATTGCCGAAAATATCTACCAACACTGGGAAGATGGTAAACCACCAGTTCAAGCTGCAATTGACGGTACTATGGAAGTTTTACCTGCTGTTTTCTCCGCTATTTTAACTACAGTAATTGCGTTTTCAGTCTTTTTTGTGATCGATGGAGTAATGGGTGATTTCTTTGTGGAAATGGGTTTTGTTGTAATTGCAACTTTAGTTGTTTCTCTAGTTGAAGGAGCATTAATTTTGCCTGCACACGTTGCGCATTCTAAAGCGTTAACAGCTGAAGGTAGAAAAGGACCGATGATAAAAGTAATTAAGTGGTTTACTAAGATTTTAGACTTCTTGAGAGATCGTATTTATATGCCTGTTATTAATTTTTCTTTAAAACAAGCATCTTTTGTAATTGTTGCATCGATTGGATTTTTGGTTATTGCGGTTTCGATGATGGCATATGGTTATCAAAAAATGTCATTTTTCCCACCAATTTATGCTGATAATTTTAGAATTCAGTTGGAGATGGCACCTGGAACAAATGAAGATATTACAGAAAAATATATTGATGAGGTTAGAGAGGCTGTTTGGCAATTCAATGACTCTTTAAAAGTAGAAGGGCAGAGTGTTGTGACATTTGTAACGAAATATTTAGGAAGTGGAACACATCAAGCTAGATTAACCATAATGCTTACGCCGAGCGAAGATCGATTGTTAACATCAGCACAGATTAGTACATTAATTCTGCAAAAAGTTGGTCAGGTACCGAATGCAGAAAAATTAACAGCTAAAGAAGGTGGACCGTTTGGTCGTCCAATATCTGTTGCTCTTTACTCTAGAGATAATGAGATTCTAGATGTTTTTAAGGAGCGTTTATTAACAGGGATGCAAAACATGGGTACTTTAAAGAATATAGAATCATCAGACCAAAAAGGCATGCTAGAGCTAAATATTCAGCTTAAGGACAAAGCTTACTCGTTGGGTATTAATTACACGGATGTTATTGCCGAGATTAGAAATGGTTTTTATGGATATGAAGTTCAGCGTTTACAGCGCGGATTAGATGAGGTTAAAGTTTGGGTAAGATATAACAAGGAAAGCCGAAATTCGATTGGTGATCTTGAGAATAAGCGTTTAAGAATTAGAGGTAAAGATTATTTGGCAAAGGATTTAGTTACGATTAGCCAAGCTAGAGGTGTTGTGAAGTATGAGCATTTGGATGGTAAAAGAATGATTAAGGTTGAAGCTGATATTTTAGATGTTGAAACATCAAGTTCGAGCGAATTATTGGCTTTTGTAAACGATAGTTTAGTTGGTCCACTGATGCTAGAATATCCGGAGGTTAAAAAATCGGTTGAAGGTCAGGCAAGAGAAATGGGTAAGGTTCAGAAGTCGATGAGTGCTAGAGGAGGTTTTATTTTATTGTTCATGTTTATAACTGTAGTGTTAACTTTTAGGTCGTTTTCACAAGCAGCAGCTGTATTTATAACCTCTGTTTTTGGTTTCGCAGGAGTTGTTTGGGGGCACTATATACATGGATATCAAATGAGCTTGTTCTCCATTTTTGGAATGATTGCTTTAATTGGAATTATGGTAAATGATGCTTTGGTGTTGATTAGTGCATTGAACATTAACCTTAAGCGAGGTATGGAGTTTATTGCTGCCTTGAAAAAAGCTGCAATATCAAGGTTTCGACCAATTTTATTAACCTCTCTTACTACAGTTGCGGGATTAGCTCCGTTGATTTTTGAGAAAAGTATGCAAGCTCAATTTTTAATTCCTATGGCAATTGCAATTGCTTACGGGTTGATTATGGCTACCTTTTTAACACTTGTGTTCCTGCCATCTATTTTATTAATATTTAATAAGTGGAAAGTAGTGAAGACTTGGTTAATGACGGGTAAGGTTGAGAAAGCTACTGAAAATGTAGAGAGAGCGGTAATTGAGTTGGAATATGAAAGATTGGTTGACGAGGTTGAATAACTCTCTTGAATAAAAATATTTTATGAAAAATTTTACATTAATATTATTGGGGATTCTCGCTGTTAGTAGCGTTAACGCTCAGATGCTTAAGTTAGAAGATGCCATTGCTTTGGCATTATCTAACAACCACAATGTTATAATTATTAAGCAACAAAACGAAGCGAAAAAACAAGAGATCCATCTTGGTGCTGTTGGTTTTTTGCCAACATTGGACGCATCTGCAGGAGGGAATTATAGTGGTTCAAATACAGACCTAGAATTCGCTACGGATGCTTTTCCGGATATTAAAAATCAGGAAGCAGCACAAAGTAATCAGTCTGCTAAAGTAACTGCAACTTACATGATTTTTAATGGAGGAGCTAGAGTTAGATCATATGCCAAATTGAAATCATCAGGTACGTTGAGTGAGTTGCAAACGAAGATTAGTTTGGAGAGTACGATGATTCAGGTGGTGAATGGTTACTACGAAGTTATTAGAGTTGGTAACCAATTAGACTTCATGAAAAATTCGCTTGAGATTTCTAGAGATCGATTAAATAGAGTGAAGACAAACAACGCTTATGGAAATGCAGGGAAAATTGATGTTTTAAATGCCCAAGTTGATTTTAATAATGATAGTTCAAATTTTATCAATGCTGAATTGATTTTGAAGAAAGCGAAAAATGAATTGAATTTTTTATTGGGAAGAACAATCGCTACTGAATTTGATGCGGCGGGTGAATTAACATTGCCTGTTATTAATGAACTATCGGAATACATGAAAAAGGCTAAGGAAAATAACACCTCTATAATTATGTCGAATATTCAGCTGGATATGGCTGAGTTGGAAAAGAAGATTAACAAATCTGGTTTTTTGCCAACACTTTCTTCAAGTTTGGACTATGGATATCAAGCATCGGCTAATGATGTTGGAATTATTCAAAAGAGTGGATCTATTGGTACAACTGCAGCATTAAGTTTAAAATGGAATTTATTTGATGGTTTGAAGAAGCAAAAAGCTTTGGAGAAAGCTAAAATAATGGTTGAGGTTAGTAATATTGAGCAACAGCAAACTTTGTTAAAAATCGAAAAAGAAGTTCAAAATTATTATGATGCGATTAAAGTAAATATTGATTTGCTTTCATTGGAAAAAGCAAAGCTAGGGGTTGGTAAGATGAACTTAACAAGATCTAAAGAGTTGTTTGATAACGGTTCGATTAATAATGTTCAATTTAGACAGGCTCAGTTGAATTTAATTCAAATTGAAAACAATATTAATAATTATAGGTATTCTATTAAAATATATGAATATCAACTTTTAAGGATGACGAATGAATTGGTTAAGTAATTTATTTATCAGGACATATCGGGTGCTATTGTTTTTGGGGAAATAAGAAGGGAGTATTGCGATATCCTAGACCTCTACTCCTAATAGTGAGCTTGTTTAAAAATATTTGGGAGATCTTCTTGAATTTGGTTCAGACTTATAGGTTTTTAGTATTTTCGCGGCATGCAGCTGTCTGAAGTCAAATCTTTAATAGAAAATCAATCAAAAGTATTTATTGTTACTCATAAAAATCCTGATGGAGATGCTATGGGGTCGTCTTTGGGTTTAGCTTCTGTTTTGAGAAAAAAAGGATGTGCGGTTACAGTTGTAGCTCCTACCGAATATCCTGACTTTTTAAAATGGATAGTTGGAGATGACACTGTCAAAGTTTGGGGTGAGCATTCGGATGAGATTAAAAAATCGGCTGAAGAAGCAGATCTTTTATTTTGTTTAGATTTTAATGCTTTACACCGAATTGATGAGGTTGGTGAACTGGTATCGGTGGCAAAGGGTAAGAAGGTAATGATTGATCATCATCAACAACCAGAAGCTTTTGCTGATTATATGATAAGTGATACTTCGGCAAGTAGTACTGCTGAAATGGTTTATGCTTTTGTGGAAAGCATTGATTTAGATTATTTGATAGATGGTGATGCTGGAGAAGCACTGTATTGTGGAATTATGACGGATACGGGTTCTTTTAGATTTCCATCAACAACTTCAAGAACACATCGGATTACAGCTAATATTATAGAGAAAGGTGCTAATCATTCAATGGTTTATCGTAGAATTTTTGAAAGTAATACCGAAGCTACTTTAAGAGTTATTGGCCATTGTATGAGTACAATGGAACTAATGAATGAGGAGGGAGTAGCTATTATAAAAATTTCCAAAGCGGATCATTACAAATTAAAAATCAAAAAAGGAGATACCGAGGGAGTTGTGAACTACGGTTTAACTATGCCACATATCAAGTGCTCTGCGTTTTTTAGAGAGGATAAAGGAATTGTTAAAATTTCGTTTAGATCTAAAGATGACTATGATGTAAATTCATTTGCGCGCGAATATTTTAACGGAGGTGGTCATGTAAATGCCGCTGGAGGAATGAGTAAGGATTCATTGGATGCTACTATTGAGTATTTTAAATCGATCATTAAAAATAAATAAGCTTTGAGACCTACTTTTCAATTTATAATTATATTATTTGTGGTTTTATTACAAGTTGCTTGTAATGAGCCAGAGATTATCGAAAAATACGATCCTTTTAAAGGAATGAGTAAAAAAGAACGTGTAGATGCTATGGAAGATGCGATGCGACGGGCTGGCAAGAAAGAACAAATTCAAATTGAAGGTTATTTAAAACGCCATCAAATACCTGCAATTAAAACTTCTACTGGTGTTCATTATTACATTTATCAAGAAGGAGAGGGGGAAACTCTAAACGATGGAGAAGTTGTAGTACTTGATTATGTGGTAAGTAAAATTAATGGTGATACTTTGTACACAACTCAGGAGAAACTAGATGAGTTTAGAATTGCAAATGCAGATAAAGAAAGTGGTTTGCATGAAGCTTTAACGTTACTTAAATCGGGATCGAAAGCTATAATTGTGATTCCTTCTTATAGAGCGCATGGAATTAGTGGTGACACGGATAAGATTCCACCTTTAACAACTGTTGTCTATAATATATCTGTTAAGTAATGAGATTTACTACTGTAATATTTGCTTTGTTTATGGTTGTTGCTTGCAATCAAAAACATGATGGCTATGCTGAGAAGGAAAGTGGATTGCTGTTTAAGCTTGAATCTATTTCAGATTTCGAAAAAAGAATTAAGCCGAATGATTACTTACAGTTTAAATATTCTTTCAAAGATTACTTAGGGAAGGAATTAAATAGATCAAGGATTTTACTAAAAGTAAATGATGTCTACAATTCTGGAGGTTTGCTCGAAACCTTAAGTTTAATAAATGAAAAGGAAGTTGCATCTGCTATTTTTCCGCTTTCAAAATTAAGAGAAGAGTTAGAGGGTGCTTTTTCTTTTAATGGATTTCCTGACTCAACAGTTTTACATGTCCAAGTTCAAATTGACAGTATTTATACGAAGGACGAGTTTGAGAATGCACAAAAAAAATTTAAAAATTGGATTAATGAAGTTGAGACTAAAGATTTTGATGTTTTAAAAGAGGAGCAATTGATGGACGATTTTGAGCAAGAAAATCATTTGTCAACTGAGCAATCTCTAACTGGAATAAGATATTTATTTTTAAGAAGAGGCAAGGGGGAGGCATCGGGTTATGGAAAAAGAGTTGAATTAAAATATACTGGACGGTTTTTGAACGGTGAAGAGTTTAATACAACTGATTTATTAGAAAACAAATCACAGGACTTTTATGTCGGTCAGGAAATGCAAGTGATTAAGGGAATAGAAGAAGCCTTATTGTTTATGAGAGAAGGCGACGCTGTTTTATTAATATTGCCTTCATGGATGGGGTTTGGGACAAATGGATCATCAACAGGTATCGTACCTGCAAAAACTCCGGTTGTTTATGAGCTAGAATTAAATAAAGTGAATTAATCCTTTAAGATTAAGAAGTTGTTGTGCAACTTTGCAAAACGCTATTATTCAAAATAATGAGAAAAGTATTTGTAACTGGAATAGGAACTGATGTTGGTAAAACGATTATTGCTGCAATTCTTACCGAAGCTTTACAGGCTGATTATTGGAAACCCATTCAATGTGGTAGTTTAGAGCTTACCGATACAGAGCGAGTAAAGCGTTTAGTTGAATCTAAACAATCTTACTTTCACTCAGAGGCATACTTATTAGGAACACCCGCTTCACCTCATTACGCTGCTGAAGTTGAAGATAAAAAGATTCATTGGGGTAGACTCAAAGTTCCAGAGACTGAAAACACGTTAGTAATTGAAGGAGCTGGGGGGATATTAGTGCCTTTTAATTATAAAGGAGAGTCGATGCTTGATATGGCAAAAAACTGGGATGCTGAGGTGGTTATTGTCTCTAGGAATTATCTTGGAAGTATCAACCATACTTTACTTACTTTAAAAGTATTGATGGATAGTGGTGTAAAGGTTTTAGGTATTATTTTTAATGGGGAGGAAAATCCATCTTCGGAGGAAGTTATTCTTAAAGCAACCAAAGTTCCTTTGTTGGGAAGGATTAAAGAGGAGTATGAATTTACTAAAGATTTGATTACAAAGTATTCTCGAGATTATGTTTTCATTTAAATCTCAGCTATAAACTATTAATGAATTCCAAGAACGGTTCGCGCTTACTTGGTGCTATCCTAACGGTTTCAAGCCCAACTTCAACTAATTCTTTATCGATTCTGTTGATATGATTTACGTTAATAATTGTTGATCTATGAATTCTGAAAAAAGAGTTTTTTGGCAATTTTAAATTTACTTTATTCATCGAAGAATTTACCAAATATTTTTTTTTAAAAGTGTGTACTTCAATATAATCTACTGCTGCTGAAATATGAGTTATATCAGCATATTTTAATTTATGCAACATACCGTCGCTCTTTATAAATAAATGATTTTTTTCTTCGGATGGAATTGGGGTGAAAGAATTTAATTTTGTTTTTATTTTCCCCATCATTTTCATAAAGTCAACAAATTTTACTGGCTTTAGTAAATAACCTAAAACATCGTGATTAATTACTTGTATTGCATATTTTGGTTTTGATGAAATAACTAAAACAGGTACGGATTTTTCAAAAGAGTTTAATAAATCTACACCACTCATTTTGGGCATTTCCATATCAAGAATTATAAAGTCTAATTTTAATCCATTCTGCGCTTTTAAAAAATCGATTGGATTGTTAAAAACACCAACACAATTAATACCATCTATTTCCTTAAGGTATTCTTCAATTAAAGCGTTTTGAACAGCATCGTCGTCAATAATAATACAATTCATTTTTAAATAGTTTTATTCTCGGTTTTACGGTTAATTCTTAAAAAGTTTCACATTTTTTTTGCGTTGACGGCTAATGTCCTAACTTTGTACTTGAAAACTATTTTCACTCAATTTAAGTAAATTATGTTCATGAATTTTTTTAAGATATTATTTTTTTCTTTCACACTGTTAGTTGTAAATGTTCAAGCTCAGAAGTTAAGCGCTAAATGGTCGGATCGTATGATTTTGGACGATAAAGTAGATGGTTTTTTTGGTGAGATTGTCGGAGGTAATAAAAAATACATCTACGCTAGATTTAACAATGGTGGTGTAGGTACGAAAATCATTGGCTTTGATAAAAAAACACTGACCAAGCAATTTAAAGCTGAGATCTCTGGTTTTGATGCTAACAAGAAAGATGAAAAGAAGTTTAAAAATTTAAATATTTATAAAACCGTAGTTTATGAAAAAGAGATTTATGTGTTTTATAAATCTTATGACAAAAAGGAAACTAAAATATTGGTTCGTTCTTATACTCCTGAATTGAAAGAGTTAAATGAATTAACGGTCGTTACAACTCAAAAAGATAAGATAGCAAGAGAAAATAAAGAAGCTTTTCCTTTTATTAGAATTAATGCAAAAGCAGGAAAAGTATTTATCGGAGTTGAAAAAGAAACTAAGCCTGGAGATAAGATTAAATTGGAATACAGGGTTTTGAATAAAGATTTTTCATTTTCAAAATCGGATTATGTTACTTTGCCACTAGAGTACAATGCAGGAAGAAGAGGTAAAGGTGTAGACGGGATGTCGTCTAGATATGATTTAGGAGATGATGGGAACATGCATATTAGATCAACAATTAACCCTACCAGAAAGCAAGTTAAAGACACTAAAAGAAAAAGTAATAGGACTGATAAGATAGAAAACTTAAATAAATTAAACTATGAGGTACTGTCCACAATTAACTTGAAGTCCGGAAAGTTTAAAAGTGTGAATATTAAAGTTGATGGGAAAAAATTATTCTCTGTAAATAGAATGGTTACAAAAAGGGGAGGCGCTAAGATATTTGGCTATTACAGTGATTTCTCAAAAGATAAAAAAGGATATGAAGCACATGGGCTTTATTATGCAAAATTAAATAAGGATTACGAAATTGAAAATTTGAAGTTTTCGGCTTTCTCTAAAGAGTTAATTAGAGATATGTTTCGTGATGATAAAGATGATTTTGATGGAGGTAGAAAAAGAGGTTGTTGTTTAATAGGAAAAAAAGGTTCAACCCATGCTTCTGACGAAACTATGAATTCTGATTATGAAATAGAGCAATATAGAGAGGGTAAGAATGGAGATATTTACTTGTTTGCTTCAATTATGAATAACTATACTGTTGAGAATTGTTCTACAGATGCAAATGGAAACACAACGTGTACAACTTCTTATTATTGTGAGAAAAAAAATATCACCGTTTTTAAGTTAGATGAAAAAGGAAATATAGTTTGGGGAAGAAACCAAGATAGAGGCCGAACTTATGGCGGTTGGTTTGTTTACGATGTTAATGTAATTAAGGCTGATGATGGGTTTTATGTGACCTATGGAGACCTTTCCAACTACCAAAGAACAAAATCTTGGTGGAAAGTTTGGAAAACAATTGACAGGACAAATCCACTTGAATATATCCATATTGATGAGGATGCAGGAAAGATTTCTGAGTTGATTTTAAAAACAAATTCAGCGAATGCAACAAAGGAAGAAGCTAAGTATATTTCACCTCTTGCGATTCAATCTTTTGATGATGTGTTCTATGTAGGTTATTCAGAATTACGTTCTAAAACAGGTTTAATGCTATTATTTTGTGCTGGAGGTTGTTTAGTAGGTGGACACAAGTGGAGTTTTAAAACCGGTTATGGATATTTTGGAGTTTTGGAACCTACGACCAAATAATGAATAGATTTAAACTTATTTTGTTTTGCTTTGTCTTTTTAGTAGAATTAAAGGCTCAATCCTTTTTAACTGATTCAATATTAAGTAATTCTTTCGAAGAATATCATTTCGATAAATATAAAGTAAGGTCTGTATTAAATTTTAAGGAACGAAGTATTTGGAATAAAATGAACCCGTTTTCTTATGTTTCTGTTGGTTTAATGTTTGTCTATCAAAGATTCATATCCCAACAGTTAGGTTCTGAATGTGCTTTTGAAACCACTTGCTCGGAGCACGCTAAGAGAGCTGTGGAGCATTATGGAATACTTAAAGGTTCGTTAATTGGTTTTTACCAATTACAAAGTTGTACTGCTAAAACTGGTTATGATTATCCCAATCAATCAATTAATGATGAAGGAGAAATAATTAACCCTGTTGAATTAAATGAAGATTAAGTTATTAATGTTTTTTTTAATGATTTGCTTTTCATCGTATTCGCAAATTAATAGCTCATTTATTAAGCATTTGGTGCTTTACGATTTAAATACTGAGCACAATTCATATTTAAATTCTTTTTCAGATTCGACCAATATTGATTCGTTGGATTACTTTAAATTGAAATTTTATTTACTTCATAATAAATATGATACTTTTCTGGATAATGTTTCTGTTAATCCAGATGTTTTAAATGACTCTTCATTATTAGATTATTCAACAGGACATTTATTAAAATGGAGTATTTCAAAAACAAAATCATTAATTAAAATAGACTCTTTATTTGGGATGAATTACCTGAACAATTCACTGATTAAAAAATCGCTTTTATTGGTGGAAGACAAAACTTTATCTGCAGATTTCTTACCATCATCTTTAAGGACTCATTTTGATGAATTTGAAAAAACAAGAAACAAAAAAGCATGGGTTGGAGGCGCTTTGGCTACTTTACTTCCAGGTGCTGGTAAGCTTTACATTGGAAGAGGTAAATCGTTTTTGGGGTCTTTTATGGTTAACATATTTTACGGAGCGACGGCTTACGAAAGTATTCATCAATTTGGAATAAGAAACACCTATTCAATTCTTACTACAGGAGTTTTCAGTGCTTTTTATTTATCAAACATTTATGGGACTATTTTTGATTTGAAAAGAATTAAAATAGAAAAGAAAAAACATTTTTTATATGAAGTGGCTGACTACCAATCTTCTGGTGTTTATTTGTATTAACGTTCTTGTTGCTCAAACCAAGGAGGTGAAAAATTATGAAAACTCAATGCTGAAGATTGAGCAAAAAATTTTCATGTCTAAAAATGACACCTTGAAAAATGAATTTTATTTAAAGAAGTTTAATAGCTCGTTAAGAGAGAAGGATTTTGGAAGATCTTATTTTGAATTGAGTAGAATAAGGGGTAGGTACTTTAATGATTCAGTTGCACTTCAAGATTTTTATTGGAATGCTGCTTTAATCAGTAAATTAGTTAATAAGCTAGATTACGCTGAAACCTATTACGATGCCTACATAGACTTAACACAAGATTCCTCTATTAATAGCCAGTTATTAGGACTGCTGATTAATGCAGAATTAGATTCAAGTTCTTACAATAATTTTAAAAAAAACTTAACTTTAGATACTGCTCTTAACTGCCTAGACTGTCTGTCTTTGATTCCTTATTATAGATTAAAAAATAAATTAGGCTACATTTGGGCTTCGCGTTTAGTTCCTGGATTAGGTACAGTATTTACAGGCGATGTATATAATGGTCTTGGCTCTGTAATAACAATAGGTAGTGCTAGTTATGGTGTTTATTATTTATTTTTAAATAAATTGTATTTAAGCACAGGTATTTGGGGCTACTTATTTATTCCTCGTTTCTATTTTGGCAATATTCGAATGACAAAGTATAGGCTTGAGAAACTTGAAGAAAAAAGAAGAGCTAAATTGGCGATTACCTGTGAATTGACAACTAAAAAATTGTTAATTAATTACCCTATTGATTTTCGTTTATCAGAATAGTTTAAGGTAAATTGCATCCTTAAATCCGCTTTTAAAAGTTTGATGATTAGGTCACTCAAAAATATTTTTTACTATTTATTTATTCTTCCTCGTACATTGAAGCGTATTAGAATTATTAACTCTATTCTTGATGAGCTTATTTCTGATGTAAATAAAGTTCCAGAATGGAGGTTAATAACCAAAAAGTCAGGCTTTATATTAAGAATGACCCAATATGTTGAGGTGCACAGTTTGTTAGATTTTAGTTTATGTGGTTTAGCAAATAGTGAAATTTCCTCAAAAGAATTAAGGGCTTGTGTTTATTTTTGTGCTTGTTTACCTTTATATGATGATTTTTTTGATAAAAATAATCTCAGTGCTAAGGAGATTAAAGCATTGATGTTGGCTCCAGAATCTTTTGATTCTAAAAGTGCAGTTGAAGGAATGTTTATTCATTTACTTAAAGAAGTTTATGCCAACTTAACAAATCAAAAATTATTTGCTTATTATTTTGAAAAATTATTTTACGCTCAAGAGGAAAGTAAGAGGCTTATGGATTCTTCTCTTTCGTTAGAAGAAGTAAAGCATATTGCATTTGAGAAAGGTGGATATAGTGCTTTGTTATTTAGGAGTATTTTAAGTCATGAATTTGTAAAGGGAGAAAAGGAAGCGTTGTATCAGTTAGGAGCCGTTGGCCAACTTATGGACGATATATTTGACTTATATGATGATGTGCAGGAAGGTTTAAACACTACTGCTACAAAATATCATAATGATTTCACGCCGGTTGTTGAGTTTTATAAAATGGAGGTTTTAAGTTTAAAAAATCTTTTTTTTAAGCTAGATTACGATCTTTCTAATAAGAACAAGTTTATTCGTGAGATTATGTTGATTGTTAATGGAGGAACACTTTGTGGTAAACAATTTTTGGAAGCTCAAAAGGCGAATAATAATATTTTTAGCATTCAAGAAATTGGTAGAGAAGCTTTAGTTTGCGACATGGAAAAGAAGTCTAATTGGTTGAAAATGGTCAGATTGTCAATAGCTAATGCTTAAATCTATCTACATATTTTTAAGATATTTTCCTTTTTATCTTAAGCTTTATTGGGATTTCAAAAGGGTACGAAAATACTCTCAAGAATTATTAATTAGCGTAAAATCAAAGTTTCAAAATTGGGAAGAATTAGTTGATTCCGCAAATGAAAAGCGGATGATGGATTATATTGTTGTTCAAACAATGTGGGCAAGTGGTTTTTGTTTGTTACGAGGAGATAGAATGAAGGATAATGAACTTAAATCTATTGTTAATATAAGTGCTCTAGCTCCTTTGTATGATGACTTTTTTGATAAGGTTGAATTGTCTTCTGAGAAAATTCATTTTTTGGTTAATACACCCTTTGATTATAAGGCAGAAACTGACATCGAAAAATTATTTACTGAGTTCTCTCAAAATATTCACAAAAACGTTGTTAATATTCCTTTTTATTTAGAAAATGCACTCCGAGTTTTTAAGGCTCAATACGATAGTAAGCGACTTGTGTCAGATAAGGAAATAACACGAAATGAGGTTGAGTCAATTGCTTTTGAAAAGGGGGCGTCAACAGTTATTTGTATATGTAATATGTTGAATAAACCTTTAAATGTTGAGGAAGGAGTTATTATGAATCAATTAGGTGCTGTAGCTCAGTTTTTAGATGATATATTTGATTTTTGGGAAGATTTTGATGAAGGACGCCAAACATTGAGTAATCCTTCTTCAGATATCGATCATTTAGAAGAACTATTTTTAAAAGAGGTTTCTAGTTTTAAAAATCATTTATTTAACTCAAGTTTTAAAACGGGAAATATAAATGCATTTTACTTTCCTGTTTCTTACATGGTAGGGGCAACTAGAGTTTGCTTGGGTATTTATAAAAAACTTCAATTAAAAACAAATAATATTTTTGTCGTGGAAAAATACTCTAGAAAAGAAATGGTTTGCGATATGGAAGACTCTTTAGTCAGATTGAAGGCTTTTCGTTTGTCAGAATTTTAGAAAGTTGAAATAGTTTACCTACTTTAAGAATTAGGAACGTTAATTGATATTATAGGATATGATTAAATATAGAATTTGGATTTTAGGTTTTTTATTGGTTTGTGTAACTTTTGTTTTTGCTCAAAAACATGAATATTCGACGTTAAATAAAAAGTCGATTAAAACTTATGACCAGGCTTTAACTCAATTTGAACTTGGATATTATGATGCCTCAATTGTTTTATTAGATAAAATCATAAAAAAAGATCCTTTTTTTATTGAGGCTTATGCTGTTAAAAGTACAATTTATGCTATTGGGAAAAATTATCTCCCTGCAATTTCTTTTTTGGAAGAAGCGCTAAATAAAAACCCAGATTTCATTCCTTTCTTGCACCTTGATTTAGCAGGTCTTTATTTTAAAACTCAGCAATACGAAGCTGCAAGATCAAAGGCGGATGAATACATTAAAAGGTATTTCCCTAAGGCTAAGCAAAGAAGAAAAGCACAGTTGATTTTAGAGTCAAGTAAGTTTTCAATTTATTCTTTAAAACATCCAAAGGAAATAACTCCTGAAAATTTAGGCGGAAATATTAATTCTGAGCTAAAAGACTATTTACCTGTTTTGTCTGTAGATATGAATACGCTTGTCTTTACGCGAACTATTCCTGATGATCGCACTCCGTCAGGGTTTCAAGAGGATTTTTATGCTGCTTTTAAAGATGGAGATGAATGGATAAAAGCTTTCAATATAGGAAAGCCTCTGAATACGGAAGTAAACGAAGGTGGACATGCATTAACTCCTGATGGTCAGGCAATGTTTTTTACAATTTGTGACCATTACGGTTTTTATGGTAAAGGAAGAATGGGTCATGGTAGTTGTGATATTTTTGTAACGTTGCTAAAAAATGGAAAATGGAGTGAAGCTAAAAATTTAGGCCCAAAAGTGAATAATAGGAGTCATGATGCGCAGCCAAGTATGAGTAGTGATGGAAGAACGCTATATTTCTCAAGTACTCGTGGAGGTGGTTATGGTGAGAATGATATTTATATGAGTAGAATCACATCAAAAGGCTGGTCTACTCCGGTAAATTTAGGTGGTGTAATAAATACTCCAGGAAGGGAAGAAGGTGTTTTTATACATCCTGATAATCAAACTTTATACTTTTCATCTGATGGGCATCCAGGATTAGGTGATAACGATATTTTTATGAGTAAACGTCAGCCGGATGGTTCTTGGGGTAAGCCTATTAACTTAGGATATCCTATTAACACTTCGCAAGATGAGTTTGATTTCACCGTTGATGCTTTAGGTGGATATGCTTACATGACTTCTGATAGAGAGGGTGGTTTTGGAGATTGGGATATTTATCGTTTTTTATTACCCGATTCGTTAAAGCCAAAACCTGTGAGTTACATGGCAGGGAAAACCTACGATGTTGAAACAAATGCACCATTAAGCGCGAAGTTTGAACTAAAAAATTTATCAAATGGAAAAAAAGTAGTTGAATCTCAATCTAATACTCAAGGTAAGTTTTTGGTTTGCTTGCCGCACGGAAAGAATTACGCATTAAATGCATCTCATAAGGGTTATTTGTTTTTCTCTGAAAGTTTTAAATTAGAGGAGCCATCTTCATTAAAACCTATTGTGAAAGATGTTCCAATGGTACCGATCAAAACAGGAGCTAAAGTTGTCTTAAAAAATATATTTTTTGATGTAGACGAATTTGCCTTAAAAGATGAAAGTAAGGTTGAATTAATGAAGTTAAATGAGTTTTTAGAAAAGAATCCAACGCTTAAAATTGAAATTGGTGGTCATACGGATAACCAAGGTAATCGAGCGCATAACTTAATATTATCAAAGAATAGAGCTCGTTCAGTTTATGAATGGCTAATCATGAATAAGATTGATAAGGCTAGACTAACTTTTGAGGGATATGGTGATAGTGAGCCTATTAAGCCAAATAATACAGCTGAGGGAAGACAGGAGAACAGAAGAACGGAATTTAAAGTTATTAGCGGTTAAGAACTTTTGTTGGAAATAAAATACGTTTTAGTCAACAAAATATAATTAAATAGCTTTGCACAAATTACCTTCACTCAACCTGCCGAAATATTCTTTTCGGTTTAAAAAGTCTGCACTTGGTGCGCCTTTAATTTTTGATTCAATTAGAAAAAAGTGGCTTGTGCTAACTTCTGAAGAGTGGGTGAGGCAGAATTTAATACGGTTTCTTGTTGATTCTGAAGGGTTTCCTGAGTCACAATTCAAAATAGAAACAGGAGTGAAAATTAATGGTAATCAAAAACGATCTGATATTTTAATCTATAAAGACGGAATTCCTGCTGTTTTAATAGAATGTAAAGCTTTGAAAATAAAACTCGATCAAAGTGTTTTGGATCAAGCTTTAAATTACAATCAAAAATATAATTGTAATTATATTTTAATATCAAATGGTACAAAACATATTTTTTTCTTCTTAAAAGAAAATAAAATAATCCAATTAACGAATTTTCCTAATTACCAAAGTTTAAAGTCATAACTTTTTGGCTTCTTCAGCGTATTGTTAAAGAATTTATTTTTAGATATTATGAGGTACCTTTCTATATTATTACTGCTCGCTTTTTCGTTTACTGGATTTTCTCAATCTACTTACGAATTGAATACATTGATTTTTAAGGCGAAAGAAGAATTTCGTGTATACTTTTTAAGGAGTAAAACAGACTTTTATAAGCTTGAAAGTCAGTTTCATAAAATAGGGGTGACATCAATTACTCAAGAATACCCTAGGAGTTCAAAGCCTCGAGAATCAGTTAATCAATTGGGAATGCCAACAACTGATATTTCTTTAATTTATAGGTTGAAATACTCAGGAGACTTTAAACCAACTGATTTGGTTAATAATTTAATGAGAACTGGTGCTTTTCAATATGTTGAACCATCTTTTATTTTTAAATCGTTGTATACTCCAAATGATTCAGAATTGAATACATGGAATCATTTGGAATTCATGAACGTCTTGGATGCTTGGGATGTGACAAAAGGTGATACCAATGTTGTAATTGGTATTTCAGATACTGGTTTTGATATTGATCATCCTGATTTAGTTGGAAGTGTTAAGTATAATTTTTCAGATCCTATTAATTCAATTGATGACGATGCTGATGGTTATATTGATAATTATAGAGGTTGGGATTTAGGAGAAAACGATAATGATCCATCAATTAATGGAAGTGACCATGGGGTTGTAGTTGCTGGTTTTGCTGGTGCTACTCCTGATAATAGCTTTCAGGTTGCCGGAACTGGTTTTAACTGTAAGTTGATGCCATTAAAAATTGCTGACGCTTCAGGTAATTTAACACAAGGTTATCAATCTATTGTATATGCGGCTGATCATGGTTGCGATGTTGTTAACTGTTCTTGGGGGTCACCTAACTCATGGTCTCAACAAGGACAAGATGTTATTGATTACGCTATAGGCAAAGGTTGTTTAGTAGTCTCTGCAGCAGGTAATAGTAATGCTGAAGACTTATTTTACCCTGCTAGTTTTGAGTTTGTACTTTCTGTAGGCGGAACTAATTCTCTTAATCAGAAATGGACTGAAGCTAGTCAAGGCTCAAATTACAATAATTATGTCGATGTTGTTGCTCCATCGGTAAACTTATATCGAATAACAGATGGTGGAGGATCTTTGAGAAGTGGAGGTAGCGGGACATCACTATCAGCACCTATTGTAGCAGGGATTGCTGGATTAGTGAAAAGTCAATTCCCATCTTACAACCCATATCAAATTCTTGAACAATTGAAGTCAACAGCAATTGATATTGATACAATTGCATTTAACGCTCCATATCAAGGTAAATTAGGAAAGGGCTTAGTTGATGCTCATAAAGCTGTAACTGATTCGACGAATCCTGGTTTTATATTTATCAATCCCGTTTTTACAGACTTAATGGATGGCGTATATCGAGCAGGTGACACTATATACCTATATGGTGAATTTTATAACATGTTAGCTACCTCCTCAAGTTCAACTGCTATGAGTGTTACTACAGAATCTCCGTATATTGAATTAGTAGACTCAGCTTTTACTTTTGGTTCGTTTCCAGGAGAAGGTGCCGGATGGAAATCAGATGGCGCTCCTTTCAAATTTAAGGTGAAAGATGATATTCCATTTAATGAAACAATTGATTTTAAAGTGATTATTACCGATGGGGAATACTTGAATTGGCAAATGGTTAAGGCTGATTTTAATCCTCATTACATAAATGTTACAAATAATAATATTGATTTTACAGTTGGAGGTAACGCTGATTTAGGTTTTATCGGGAATTCGTTAGGAGGTAAAGGCCTAGGAGTTAAATATAAAGGAGGTTCAAATATTTTATATCAAATGGGAATTTTAGCTTCATTAAACGGCACGCAATCAAGTTTCGGTTTAGATGGAGATTTTGAATATAGTAAGGGAATTGATTCGGCTTCTAATTACGAAGCTGATCTTGTTTTGTACTCTAAATATTCGGATGATATTGTAGGAGTCAATAAAATAGGATTAACAATAGATCAAAAAACAATGTCTTGGTCTGAAAGTAAAAGAAGCGATTTTATCATATTTGAAATGAATATTAAAAATAATTCAGGTGCTGATATTAATGGTCTGAACATTGGCGTATTTAGTGATTGGGATATTGGTAGTTATGATCAAAATATTGGAGTTTATGATTCATTAATTAAAACAGGGTATTGCTATAGTGTAGGTGGTACGTATGCTGGTATTCATATTCTGTCTGATTCAACCGAAGCTCATTATGCTTTTAATAATAACGGGAGTAATGGAAGTATTAATCAACTAGACGGTTTTTCAAGTGCGGAACAGTTTTCTTCAATAAGTAATGGTAATTCTCGAGATAGTGCTAATTTGGGAGATGTTTCTCAAACCGTTGGATTAAATGGGATTAATATCTTAAATGGTGATTCTGCCAAGTTGACTTTTGCATTAGTAGTAGGAGATGATTACAACACTATTAAAAATGCTAGTCTTGCAGCTGATACAGCTTATTTTGAGCTTTATAATTTAGTTTTAGAAAACAACTATTTGAAAAATACTCTATGCAATGCAAGTTGTGATGGTAAAGCTTCGGTTGGAGTTAGAGGTGGTGTAGGAGTTTATGATTTTCAATGGGATGATTTGTCATCTCAGACTGTTGACACGGCTTCTGGACTTTGCTCAGGGACTTATAATTGTATTGTAGTAGATGAATCAGGTATTTCAGATTCTATTTCAGTTGTTATTACTGAACCTTCTCAGCTGGTTGTTAATTTAATGGATACAATTATGGATGTAGGTTCAAATTGTAACGGGGAAATTAACGGGACTATAAGCGGCGGATCTACTCCATACTTAATTTCATGGAGTGACGATTTAGGAAGAGACTCTCTGCATGCCATTAATTTATGTGTTGGGGAGTATGATTTTGTTGTTACAGATGTAAACGGATGTGAAGTTAAGGATACTATAGCCATTAGTGATTTAGTAGGGAAAGATGAATTGTCATTGAATAAAGTACTTATTTTCCCAAACCCATCACGAGGAATCATTTCTTTAAGTAATGTAATAAACCCTTTAACTGTTTTAATCTTAGATATTAACGGAAAAGAATTACAAAGACATGCTACAAAAAAAACTTTAACTATCGATTTAAATGGTTTTTCTCAAGGAGTATACTTTGTTAAAATTCAGGATGAAAATTCGTCAATATTAAAAAAAATAAGCATAATCAAATGATAGATTAAGTTCCTAAAGTTATCCGTTTTAATTGTATCTGAATTTTTCGTAAATTAGATTTTACAGTAAGTTATTGTCTCAATTTACAATAATATCTCAACGTTAAAATGAAAGGAGTTTTAATATATTTAATGTTTTTTTTTTTCATTTTTTT
>JAQXEE010000142.1 GCA_029251005.1 Flavobacteriales bacterium
GTGGAGTAAATCAAAATAATTAACTTCTTGTTTTCAATGTAAATTATGTTTCTGTTGATACAATAATAATGGTTCTTTTTAGTTTGGCTGTAAATTACTTGCTAATCATTCTTTTAATCAAAATGAAAAATAAATATTATTTAATTTTTTTTTGTCTTTTAACAGGTTCTGTATTTAGTCAAAAAAATACATTAAGCGGTTATTTAACAGATAAGCTAACCGGAGAACAGTTAATAGGAGCTACGATATATAACTCAAAAACGTATGAAGGAACCACTACGAATGCTTACGGTTTTTATAGTTTAACAATGGATACCGGAAAGGTATCAGTTGTTTTTAATTACTTAGGCTATCAGTATCAAATTATTGATACTATTCTCAATCAAAATATGTCTATTAATATAGCATTAGAACCTGGAGAGAGAATAGATGAGGTCGTTATAAAGGTTAAACCAAATACGAAAATTTCTGAGAGCTCTCAAATGAGTGAAATTAGTGTGCCTGTCAAGGTAATAAAGCGAATGCCTGCCATTCTTGGGGAGCCCGATTTAATTAAAACGTTACAATTATTACCAGGTGTTCAAAGTGGTAGTGAGGGGAGTGCCGGTTTTTATGTAAGAGGCGGTGGTCCAGATCAAAACCTTGTATTATTAGACGGTGCTCCGCTTTATAATACCTCGCATTTATTTGGGTTTTTCAGCACTTTTAACCCTGATGCATTAAATAATGTTAAACTTGTTAAAGGAGGGTTTCCTGCAAGGTATGGAGGAAGACTTTCAAGTGTTTTAGATGTCTCCATGAAAGAAGGAAATCTTAAAAAATGGAACGCAGAGGGTGGTATTGGTCTTATTTCTAGTAGATTAACTGTTCAGGGTCCAATTATTAAAGATAAAATGTCTTTAATTTTATCTGGTAGAAGAACATATTATGATATTTTGGCAGCGCCTTTTATAGCGTCTGCGACACCAAGAGGAACAAGAGCAGCTTTTTATTTTTATGATTTAAATGCTAAATTAAATTACAAAATATCCGACAGGGATAGAGTTTATATTAGTTTTTATAACGGTAAAGATAAGTTTGGCTTTAAATACAAAGACTCATACGATAATGTCACCTCTAAAACTCAAGCAGGTATTGGGTGGGGGAATTTAACATCTACATTAAGATGGAATCGTATTTTGAATGAAAAATTATTTATGAATGTTTGCTTGATATCATCAAAATTCAAGTTTAATGTGGGTGCAAGTGAGGAGTATTCTTGGACTGAAACCCCTTCTGGAAATTTAAATAAAGAACGTTTTGAAATTGATTACTCTTCTGGTATTGATGATTTTGGTGGAAAGGTTGATTTTGATTGGATACCAAAATCGAACCATTTCGTGAAATTTGGGGGAGGTGTTACAAATCATAAGTTTTCTACAGGGATATTTAGTTTTAAAATTGATGACTCTTTTGAAACTATAGATACGGCAATTGGTTCGAAGCCAGTAAGTTCCATAGAGTCATACGTATACATTGAAGATGATGTGAAGTTAACAAAAAAATTAAAATTGAATTTAGGTGCGCATTTAAGTGGCTTGTATGTACAAGAAAATTTTTTCCCAAGTTTTCAGCCCCGTTTAAGTGCACGATATTTATTGAAAAATGATTGGGCAATTAAAAGTTCCTATAGTCAAATGCGCCAATTTATTCATTTATTAACTAACGAGCGCGCAGGACTTCCTACCGATCTATGGGTGCCAGCAACAGATCGAGTAAAACCAGAAGACAGTTGGCAAGTCGCGTTGGGCGTTGCGAAGCCTTTGAAAATAAAAAAGCATGAGTTTGAAATATCTATAGAAGCATACTATAAAGAGATGAACAATGTTATTAGTTATAAAGAGGGAGCTGATTTTTTTGGAATTAATGAATCTTGGGAGGATAAAGTTGAATCTGGTTGGGGACAAACATATGGGTCTGAATTGTTTGTTCAGAAGAAATTTGGAAAACTTTCAGGATGGTTCGGGTATACGTTATCATGGTCGAACAGGAAATTTGCTAATATAAACCAAGGAGAATTGTATCCTTTCAAGTATGATAGAAGGCACGATATGTCTATTGTACTTACTTATGACGTCTCTGATAACATAAGTTTTTCGGCAAATTGGGTATTTGGAAGCGGACAAGCACTTTCTCTTCCTGAGTATCAATACATTGTCAACTCTAGTACGGGTTCATCAATTACTGTCGGTCAAGCAGAGCATAAAAACAGTTACAGGATGCCTAATTACCATCGGTTAGATTGTGGTATGACGTTTAAAAAGGAAAAAAAGTGGGGAGAACGAACTTGGAATTTTGGATTTTATAATGCTTACAATCGTTTGAACCCTTTCTTTGTTTACATTAATTATTTAGGTAAAATAAACCAAGTTAGCCTATTCCCAATAATCCCATCAATCTCTTACAATTTTAAATTTTAAAAAAATGAAATTTCTCAGGTATATAATATTATTTACAGTGATTGGTTTTAACATATCTTGTGAAAAGGAAATTGATGTTGATTTACCCGATCATGTTGCAAAAATAACCATCCAATGTAACTTAATTAGTGGTGAGCTACCCGAAGCAACCGTCTCTCACAGCATACATAGCGTGAATTCAAGAGATGATTTTAAAGCTTTATCCGATGCTGAGGTCGTTTTGTTCGAAAACAGTGTGCCTGTAGATACCTTAAAGTACTACGATAACACATCAGATGGATATTTCTACGGCTTTAGATTGGGAGTGTTTAAAGGTGATTATATTGTTCACTCGGGAAAGAGCTATAAGGTTCAGGTTAATTCTAAAAATTATGAAACTGCTTATGGAGAAACGACTTGTCCAACTAATTTCATTGAAATTTCAGAAATTGATGTAAGCGGATTAAAAATAGACTCCATGGAGTCTTACATGGAAGAAGGTGTTTTTGATTATTACAGAACTGGTAAAGTTACATTTAAACTTACAGGCCCATTAAATAATGGATTTCACTATTATATATCTATTGCGGACGAAAATAGAGAGGTTGACGCCTTTGAGCTAATTTCACAAGATCCATTAATTGTAACAGATGGTAATAATATTTCAGAGGATGGAACTATATATCCAAGCGATAATCTTCATATATCAAGTTCCAATGGGAACTTAAACACTGTTTTAACAATTGATATTAATCCCCAAGGAGCTTGGTCGGATTTTGAAAAGGATTTAACGGATGGAATAGAGTTGAGATTAGAAACTCAAAGCGAGGAATATTATCAATTCATTAAAAAAGTTGAAGAATACGAAAACTCAGAAGGTAATCCATTTACTGAAATGGTGTTTTTACCCAATAATATCAAAGGAGGCTATGGATTTATTTCAGGGGGAGCAGTCCAAAAAAAAATTAGTCTGTAAGTAATTATGATATTCCTTCAGTTTCTCAAATCTTTTTTACTCCGATAATTTATACGAAAAGTCATTTTTTTAATTTTATAAAATGAGCTGGTATTATTGAGTTTAGAATATTTTAAAAAAATGTTGTAATCAAAAGAGAGGTGCGTCTTAAATCAATACCGGAAACTATTTAAAGCAAGTTAATGCGTACGTAAAACTCATATTATGGTATTTCAGCCAATGTGAAAAGATTATTATACTTTGTATATTGGTTAGAAGTTAACTATTAAACGGGGTTGAATATACTGCTTTATGTCAAATCATACTTATTTTAAATCATTAACCGTCATAACAATTTGTCTCGTCTCTGGGTTGTTTTCTTGCAAATCAATTGAGCATTATAAAAAAGTAAGCATTGCTGATAAAAACAGTTATAGAGTGTTTTTTAACGAAAAAGAAAGAAAACCATTTGCTTCATACTACACTATTAATAAGGAGGATGTTGAAGGGGTTGTTAAAAGAAAAAATATCTTTTATGAAGATTCATCTTGTTCGGTTGCTACTAATGAAGATTTTGTAAAATCAGGTTATGATAAAGGGCATTTAAAACCAGCAGCAGTATCGAAGGGGAGTGTAAGTGAAATGAAAGAGAGCTTTTTGCTTTCAAATGTAGCCCCTCAATATCCATATTTTAACAGGGTCACTTGGAGAGGTATTGAAGCTGATGTGCGCGCTTTACTTAAAAATCAAGATAGCTTAATTGTGTATACAGGAGTCATTTATCGTAAAAGAGCAAAGAGATTAAATAAGAAAGTAGAGGTGCCTTATTATTTTTATAAAACTATCCTCTTGGGAGACTCAAGCGCTACAATAGCCTTTTTAGCAAAAAATGATTCAACTTCTGTTAAAGGTTTCAATTATACAACAACAGTTAATATTATTGAAAAACTAGTAAGGTTTGATTTTTATCCAGGTTTGAATGATAAATTAGAAGATTGACGGCGTGAGTTTAGCGTGAATTATCTTTAATGTTATGTGGGTACTTACCATCTACGATATCAAAGCTAATAAAAACAGACAAGTAAGATTTTATTGAATCATAATTAGAGGATAGGTTACATAGCTTTTTTATTAAATCATCTCCCGTATAACGCTCAAAGTTCTTTATAAGACCTAAAGCTTTTTGGGAATCAGAGTAATTTTGCTTTATAAAATCTACGACTTCAGGATTGTATTTATTGAAAAGCCCGCCCTTTGATTGCTCAATAATTGAGTTCAATTCCTTAATTTTTTCGGTGTCAGAATCATTTGGTAACGCTTTTGTTTCCTTCTGTTCTTGAATTTTTTGTTCACTATTTATAGGTGGTTTTGAGGCGCTCTTTTTAGGTTTAGAATTTCCTAGAGTCATTTCATCTTCTCTTTCAAATATGATTGATACACCTATCCAATAGCTGATAAATCCGAAGGTGATAGCTGTGATTAACAAAATTAGCAGTAATTTTCCTATCGAAAAATTAGGTCGAGTATATTGAAACTGAACAACCTTCCAGCCTTTGCTGTTATAATCATCAATCATTTTCTGAATTTCCTTTTGCGAATCTAAAAGCAATCCCCAAAAAGCAATCCATTTCCTATATTCAACATATTTGTTTTGCGGCATATGATGATGATTTTCAAGTGAAGACATACTTTAAATTCGTTGTGACATCAAATTTACACCATTAACGTAAGTATAAGTGTCTCTAAATCTGACCCCTGGAAATAAAAAAGCCCAGTAAAAACTGGGCTTTTAGTCACATTTTAGCGGTCCGGACGAGATTCGAACTCGCGACCTCCTGCGTGACAGGCAGGCATTCTAACCAGCTGAACTACCGGACCTCCTTATGTTTTCCTCCAAAGAGGATGGCAAATATAGATAATTATTTGTTTAAAACAAAACTAAATGTGAATTTTTCACTAAAAAACGCTAACTGTCTTGTAGCCAATAGACTTAACTCCATTAATTCTTTGTACTCCCATTAGTGGAACAATGTCTACGGTGTATTTCCCATTTTGAGTAATCCCAATTTCTTTTGGTATTTCGATGAATGAAGTGGTTAAATTAAGCGTATCTCCTTTATTTACGCTTATTTTCCCCTCAAAACTATCAAAAGAGGAATCAGGAGCTAATACGTTAATTTGATAGTAAAACTTGTCGTAAGCATAGTTTTGGTCAAATTGTATTGTAAACCTTGTAGTTTTCGGGATTGAATCAACTTTAATAATTCTAAACATCGTATTTTGTTTCACATCCCAGTAATTTCCAATAAACGATTTCGTATTAGTCATTCTGTTAGAATTTAATATCATGGGGTCGTCAAACTTAATGTTTCCTTTTATGTTTTTTATTTCAATTAAACTGTCGTTTTGTATGAATAAATTTACTTGGACACGATCACCTTCATATTGATAAAATGTTTTTATCGTTTTATTCATTACTTCATTTAAAATTATATAATCAACTAGAGTGTCTTTGTTAATTATTAACTCTAGTTTGAGCGGTATCGAATCATAATCTTCACTTTTATTTTCAGCCAATAGGTGTATTGTTTTATAACCTTCATCATCTACTATTTTATTTAAGGTGATTGGGGTGTTGTTGCTTAACCCACTAAAGGATTTTGCAGATGCAGCGGCTGTGGTTAATAACGCTAAAACACTAAAAAACACGAATTTTTTCATAAACCAATATTTAAGCTCAAAAGTAATATTTCAAATTGTTAATGATCCATTTTAAAAAAAAAAAAATAATACTTGTTGCAACAATTAAAGTTTTAACATACATTTGCCGACAAATTAAAAAATGTAAGAAATATGAAAAAAGTAATATTAAGTTTTGCAACATTAGCAATTTTAGTTGCTTGCGGAGGAGATGCAAAGGTGGAAGAAAAACCAGTAGTGAACGAAGTAGTTGCAACGGTTGAACAACAAGCAGTTGCTGTTGACTATACAATTGTCGATTCTTCAAGCGTTTTAAACTGGGAAGGTTCTGCAGTTGGAAAAGCTCACTTTGGAACAGTAAATTATAAAGGAACAGTAAAGGTAGCCGATGGGAAATTAATTGGAGGAGAATTAGTTTTTGATTTAACAACCATCGATACTAAAGATTTAGAGGGTGAATATAAAAACAAATTGGATGGGCACTTAAAGGCCGCTGATTTTTTTAATGTTGATTCATTTCCAAACGCTAAACTAGACATTACCGCGTTCAATGCAGGTGAGATTAGCGCAAACTTAACAATTAAAGAAGTTACCAAGGCGATAACTTTTCCTGGAACAGTAACAATTACAGAGGAGGCTGTTAATGCCAGCGCAGAGTTTACAATTAACAGAACAGAGTATGGAATTGTTTACGGATCAGGAAACTTTTTTGATTTAGCTAAGGATAAAATTATTAGCGACGATATTAAATTTAAAGTAACTGCAACAGCTGTTAAATGATGAACAGCTTTTTCATAATTGTCAGTTAATCAACAAAAGGGCACATTTATGTGCCCTTTTTTATTTCTTAATTATACCTTTATAATTCATAAAATTAGACTATGTTATCGAAAGGTAGTGGAACTTGGATAAGTTGGAATGAGAACTTATCATATGCGTACGAGAACTTATATCAAGTATCAACTGAAGAGGAATTAAGTAAGGCTATCGCCCAATCCGACGAAATTCGTTTTTTTGGAACAAAACAATCCTCTGCTGACATTGCAGCAGGGTCAGCTTCCTTAATCGACATGCGCTCCTATAATAAAATTCTTGCAACAAATGATGCTGAAAAACTTATTACAGTTCAATCAGGAGTAGTTTTAGTGGATTTGATTGAAGCTGTTGAAGCGAAAGGATGGTGTATCCCTTGTTTACCTGATATTAACACGGTTACAGTGGGCGGAGCATTGGCAACGGGTACGCACGGAACAAGCGGAAAGCTGCTTTCGGAATATTTACATTCTTGCTCGTTAGTTTTAGCAGACGGAACTGTAAAGCAAATTTCGAGTCAGGATGATTTGATGAATGCTGTCCGAGTTTCGATTGGTGTTTTAGGTGTGTTTTCAGAACTAACTTTTAAATGTGAGGAACTTTACACATTGCATCTAAAGGAAGGTCCGGAGAAGGATAAGGTTTGGCTAAATAATATTGAATCTGATTTAAAGAAGTATGATTTCCTAAGAGTACTTTGGCTTCCGCACACAGGGAAAGGTTACTCAATAAAAGGTTCAAAAATTAAATCAGATCAAGAAATTAAAGAGAATAATGGTCCTGGATATTTAAAATATAGAAGAACAGCATCCAAAATATTATACAAAAGAACGCATCAATTTCCTTGGTTTACATCTATAGCAAATAAGCTATTGTATTTAGGCTTTTTCCGAGCAAAAAAGGAACATAAGGGGTCATTGTACCAAGCTACAGTAACAAAATCCAGAGGTTCAACATTGGAACTAGCAGAATGGACGATTGGTATAAGTAAATTCCCAGCAGTATTTAAAGAGCTAAAAACAACCATTAATAGTTGGAGTAATAAAGCTTTTATTCACATTCCAATGGATGTTCGATTTGTTCAAAGAGATAAGTCATGGTTGAGTTATGCCTATAAGGAAGATGTTGTAACGATGGGTTGTGTTTGTAGAAATGCATCTGCAGCCGATCAATATGAAGCGTTTAAAGCTGTTGAGGATATTTTCATCAAGCACGGAGGCAGACCGCATTGGGGAAAGCGATTTTTAGCGAAAGATAAAGAATTGGCTCAGCTGTATCCAAAATGGAATGATTTTAAGCAATTACGAAAAGAGTTAGACCCAACCAATAAGTTTTTAAATAATTACTTAACAGTTCTCTTTAATGAGCAATAATACGCCATTACCAAAAGCTGTTTTATTCGATTTTGATGGAGTAGTTGTAGATAGTTCCGATGTGCATTACAAGGCTTGGTCTTCAGCTTATTTGGAACTGTTTAAAATGCAAATCCCACCTTTTCCAAGTTTAACACACGCAGGTAAGGCACCTATTGTAATTGCTCAATATTTTTGTGATGGAATAAACCAGCCCGGTAAGGCAGAGGAGTTGTATTTGTTAAAAAGTGCGCATTTACACGTTAACGAACAAGCGCCTAATTTACTTCCTGGGTTGCATGAAATTCTAACTTTTTTAGTTGAAAACAATATACCATACGGAGTTGCGAGTAACGCAACAAGGCAATTCTTAACGAACAGCATTCGCCAGTTAAAAATGGATTTCTCTATTTATACTGGAGTTGAAGATTATGTAAACCCAAAGCCACATCCAGAAGCATATATTTCTTTGGCAAAGAAACTAAACGTGCAGGATTCTGATTTTGGAGAAACATGGGTGTTTGAAGATAGTTTAACGGGAACAAAAGCAGCTAAGTCGGCAGGTATGGTTCCCATTGGAATTTTAGCACAACACAATGCCGAAGCTTTAAAGAAGGCAGGAAGTCAATTGGTTTTCAAACATTTGTTAGATGCTTTGAACTATTTGAAAGGTTAATGTTTACACAAATAAGTATTCAGTTCTAAGTAGCTAACTGTTGTTTTCCTATTGCATGTTTAATTTCTACGCTTAGTTTAGCGTGTTAAAAAGAAAGATGGGTACAAGAACACCTCTTTTAGAAGCTCAAAAAGAAGCATTAAAAACAGAAAGGAGGTAAGGGAGGTTAATGCCGGAATATTTAAAAGAATAAAGCGAAAAAATAAAAGAATTTGATGTTTTATATTCAAATCCGATTCCATTATCTAGGGTATAGATAATTAACTAAAAAAACAAACCCTTATTTTTTTAGTTATTTCTAAAAAAAAGGGCTTGTCAGTATTTTATAATTGTGATAATGGAGTTATTTTTTTAACAATCTATCTGCAATTTTCTTTGCGTCAATACAATATCTATCGTCCCCTTTTAAATTCCATTCTCCAGTTTTATCAATATAAAACTGAACTGTCTTTTCTATAATTTCAGTGTAACCACCATAAGCCTTAATTGTTTGCTGTACTTCAGCCAAGTACTTATCTTTCGTAATTTCTTCAGCAACAACAAGATCCCAAAGTCTATTAATACGTTTCGCTTTTTCTTTATAAATGGGATCTTTAGATTTATAGGCCATTAAAAAAAGTGAAAGTGCTTTCGCTTCAGATGTTGGTTTTTCTGTTTTTTTTTTCATAATCAATGTTCAATTAAATGACCTTTTTTTTGGATTGCAGCAAAAATACAATGCTGAACAAATTCCAAAAATGAAGACAACGGAAAGTTAGTGCTGAAGTTTTTGGAATCCAAGAAAAAGTTGTTGTAATTACAGGCTTCACCTAAATGAAACCTGTTTATTTGCGGGAAAAATGTTTTTCAGGTATTGGGTTTAAATAAATAATTTGGTTTATTTAACAAATTTAAAGGAGTACTTTATACTTTTTTCTCTTGTGCAGAAAGCTTGATTTAGGGCTGATGATAAAAAATCATTTTAGCACACCTTGTATGCTTTTATGATTATTTGTTTAATTCCAAACAACTAAAACATGCTTTAAACTTTTTTAATTGTTGTTAAACCAATAAGTTGGTTCTAAGATGTTCGAATTAGGTGAGTAGAGCAAAATATATTTACTAAATTTTGACAAAAAAAAAACGATTTAAGATTCCTTAAACCGTTTTTTTTTGGTGAAAAACTGCTTTATCTTTTGTAGTACGTTATAATACTCGCTTTGGCTAAGGTATTCTTCCATAAGTAATACCCAACAACAGCAGGGTTTGTGCTTTCGTTTAACCCAAGCGTGTTTGTTTTTAATGCGTAAACTGTAATAATATATTGATGTAAACCATGGTCTTCCGGTGGGCAAGGTCCACCATAACCGTTCGATCCATAGTCTGTGATACTTTGAATAACTTCTTTAGGTGTTAAATTTAGCGTTGTATTTCCAGCATCAGAAACCAATTCGTTTGTGTTTACTGGAATGTCAAATACTACCCAGTGCCACCATCCACTTCCAGTTGGTGCGTCTGGGTCATACATTGTTACAGCAAAGCTTTTGGTTCCTTCAGGTGCATTTTTCCAAGCCAATTGTGGTGATTGATTTTTCCCGGTACATCCAAAGCCATTAAACTCTTCATTAACAGTAGCCTCTCCACCCAAATCGTTACTAAACAAGGTAAAGGTATCTTGAGCGAATAAAGCGCTTGATAAAGTGATTAGTAATCCAAAAATAAAATTTAATTTTCCCATAATATTTGTTTTAAGTTCAGTTTCAAAATTATAATATATGGGAATAATTATTATGTTCGAGAGCGTTCAAAAAGTATTGGTAAAAGTTCAATTTGACTGATACTGTTTTGGGGTTTCCCCAAATTTAATTCTAAAGGCCTGAATAAAGTTAGATAAATTTTCATAGCCAACTTCTTCAAAGATATCCGAGGGTCTATTTGATTTGTTTTTTAATAAGAAGGCGGCATGTTCAAGTCTTTTATCTTGAAACCATTTACTTGGGGAATTGTGGAAATGTTTTTTAAATTCTCTTTTAAATGTGGAAACACTCATGTTTGATAAAAAGGAAAGTTCTTTTAAACTTAGTTTATTTAGTTTGTTACTCTCAACGGTTTGCATGAATTTTTGGGTTTGATTATCACTATTGTTGATTAAAGAGTAAAGAAAGTCTACACCGTTAAATTCAGTTAGATAAAGTATTATTTCTTCAAATTTAGAAGCTAAAATGTTTTCTTGAATCGATTTCGAAAGTTTAGATATATCCAATATACTGTTTGCAAACCTCTTAATAAATTCATCATACTTAAATAGGTAAGTGGAGTAATAAACTTTATTGTTTTTTTTTTCAAGCTCAAATTTCCGTATGAATTTTAATACACTATCATTAGAGAAAAAGAAAAGAATGCTTTTGTATTTTTCCTCTACGTTAGATAATTTTTCAGTCATAAGACAATGACCAGATTTCATTAACAAAAATTGAGAGTTATCAATTGAATAAGAAGAATTATCAAAAAAAACTTCTTTGTTACCTTCTTGTAAAAAACTAAAAGTGTTTTTATTCAGTAAGATTTGTTGCTTAGATATTTCTTTTGTGCTTTCATAGTCATAAACACAAATAGATAGCGAAGAATTTAAATTTAGTTCATCTGGTAGTGTAATTATCTTCATCTGTTTAATTTTCTATGGTAATTGATGATAATGAAGATATATTATTTTTATAGGTTATAGAACTTTTTTTTGTTGTTTTCCGTCATCCGCAGCGTAGCGTGGGATCTTTAAGTAGTTGGTTAAAGTTTCAGCAGTCGTACCTCCTTCTGAATGACGGTTTTGGTTGTTTTTTAGTTTTTGTCAATAAATGTAAAATCGCATGGTATTTTAAACAAAATGTGAAAATACGCTCAATAGCGTATTGTGTAATATATTCACTGTTAGTATCTTTAAATCTAAGATGATTTCAGTTTAAAAAAACACGAATCTAGTAACTTTTTTTTGGTGAAAAACAGCCTTTATAATGCTTAATATGAAACAATATTACTTGTACTTAATATTTGTAACAGCTTCTAACTTTTTGCAAGCACAGACGGTATCGGGTGACTTATCGTGGTTAGCCAATCAGGAAATTCGTTTAGAAGGTTTTAAAGGTATACAAAACTATGCTGTTGCATCTGTTAAAACAGATGACAAAGGTAATTTTAGTCTGCCGTATTCCCAATCCGATTACGGTGTGGGCTATTTAATTTCTGCCGACGAAAAACCATTTTTCATCATTTTAAATGGTGAAGATGTAACATTGAGCGGAGAGTCCTTAAGTGAGCCTCAATCCATTGCCATCACCAACGGACAAGAAAACCTATTATTTGAGCAATACGCCCAAGAAAACCCACGGCGTGAACAAGCGCTTAGTGCTTGGGTATATTTAGAAAAAATATACCAAGCGGATGCGCTTTTCACTAATCAGCAAAACCCCAATAAGGTTATAGAGGAGGAAAAACAACGCATTAAAACAGAGGATGCTGCTTTTTTAAACTCGCTACCTAAAAACAGTTATGTAAGTTGGTATTTGCCCACTCGTAAATTGGTAAGTTCGGTTAGTACTATAGCCAAATACCGTACAGAGGAAATCCCAGCCACATTAGCTGCGTTTAGGGCATTGGATTATACCGATAAACGATTGTACAAAAGTGGCTTGTTTAAAAATGCGATTGAAAGTCATTTTTGGCTTTTAGAAAACTGCGGAAAAAACGTGGATTCGGTGTATATAGAAATGCAAATTTCTATTGACGCCTTGCTGGAAAATTTAATTAAAGACGAAAAAAAACTCAATGAAGTAACCGATTATTTATTTAATCTTCTTGAGCACCATAGCTTGTTTAAAGCATCGGAATATTTAGCCATAAAAGTACTCAACGAGGTAAGTTGCACCATTAACAGTGACCTTGCCAACCAACTGGAAACCTACCGAGCGATGAAAAAAGGCAACACTGCTCGGGATATTATTTTCCCTGATACTTTGGTTTATCCTTCGGGAGATTTTCATCCTAAAAAATTATCCGATTTCAAAAGTAATTATACCCTAGTAGTTTTTGGAGCCAGTTGGTGTCCCCCCTGTGCGGAGAAACTACCCAAAATAGCGTCATCCTATCCTCAGTGGAAAGCTCAAGGTGTGGAAGTTTTGTTTGTATCCTTGGATGAAGACCTTACGGCATTTTATGATTTCGCTGCACAATTCCCCTTTATAAGCATCACCGACTTAAAAAAGTGGAATAGCCCCATTGCCAAAGATTTCTATGTATTTAGCACCCCAACGATGTACTTACTCGATAAAAGCCGAAAAATAATCCTTCGCCTAAGCTCCGTAAAACAAATGGATGCATGGGTGGATTGGTATTTGGTTAAAGGGAATGCTACGCCGAAAGATAAAATTATTGAACAATGAAAAAATATTTAAAATCAGTAATCGCAACCATTGTTTTGGTTACTTTAAATCATAATTCTACTGCACAATGTGCGAACACGCATAATATTTACTCCTTTGAATACGATGGAAGAACGTATGAAGTGATTAAGGAAAATAAAACATGGATTGAAGCTGTTGCTTGTGCTGTTGAGAGAGGCGGTAAATTAGCAGAGATTAATGATGTTAATGAGCAAAATGAAATTCAAACACAGGTGATTTTAAATGCTGGGATAAATACTGCTAATACAGTTGCTCCTGATGGTGGTGGCGGTGCATATATTTGGCTAGGTGGAAATGATATTACAAGTGAAGGGGATTGGATTTGGAATGGTAATAACGACGCAAGTGGAACTCAGTTTTGGGATGGTAACAAAACAGGAGGTTCGGTAGGCGATTATTATGAAAACTGGGGAAGCTTAGGACTTTGTCCTATTTGCCCTTTAATACAAAATGAACCTGATAATTATAATGATAACCAAAATGGCTTAGGATTATCTTTAAATGGCTGGCCTTTAGGTAAAAGTGGACAATGGAATGATGTTAACCACTCAAATAAACTATATTATGTTGTTGAATATTCTGCAATAACAAAAATAACAACTACTCAAAAACTTAAAAAATTTGATGTTTTTCCAAATCCCGCGAACACCATTTTAACAATTACGGGTTTAGAAGGGAATGTTAAATTAACCCTTTCAAATGTTACCGGTAATCAGGTTTATACAGTTTTATCCAATTCAGAAACATTAACTATCGATGTTAGAAACTGGCTCAAGGGAGTTTATTTTTTAACTGTAAAGGATGATTCAGGGTTTATTGGTAAAACTAAAAAAGTCGTAATTACAGATTAGTTTAAATTAATTCAGCTAACTAAACTTAAGAATAAAGCGGGGACGTTAAATTTTACTGATTTATAGGTTGAGAATCCTTAGTTATTTTGAAGTGGTTAAGTATCCTAAAATTAAATACAGCCTACAGGTTTTATGCTTTTACTTTTTTTGTTGAGCTGATATGCTAGTCTTAAGTTTTTTTGTTTTGGTTTTTATTCGGTTGGTTTGACGTATTGATTGAAGGTAATTGTTATTTATCCTTTTTTCAAGTATAAAATTAAAAATGACTAATGCTTGTATAAATATTCAAGACACAAAAAAAGCTTCACTTTTAAAGTGAAGCTTTCGAATTGAAACGTCGCGTTTCTTTGTGATCGCGCTAGGACTCGAACCTAGGACCGTCTGCTTAGAAGGCAGATGCTCTATCCAGCTGAGCTACGCAACCTAACCATAACTGGTTGCAAAGATAGGCCTTTTTAGGGATTATCCAACCAAATGATAATTTATTTTGAATTTAGCTTTTACCTTTATTGAAATAGCTTGTTTTCAGTTAGGTATAACTTATTAGTGGTTTTTCTTTTTAACTTTAAGACAATGCGAATTTCACTTTTAGTCTACTTATTTATTGTGACCGCTTTTGGCTTTTCTCAAAGTCAGTTTGAGTTTGTGTCCAACGGTGGACAATGGAATCCATTGGCTTTATATAAAGCGGATGTTCCATCGGGAGCTGTGTTTTTAAAGGAAAACGGATTAAAGTATTCTTTTTACGATGCGGCGTTTTTTCACAATATGCACGAAGGGCAAGATCCAGGAGATCGACTTCATTTTCATGCTTTTGAAATTAATTTTGTGGACGCTTTAAAACCCAAATGTGTTCTAAATGATTTACAAGAAGGAACGATTAATTATTACTTAGGGCAAGACGAATCAAAATGGGCAAGTGGATTAAAGGCAGGTAAAGAAGTAGTATATAAAGACATTTATAAAAATATTGATTTCAGAATTTATAATAAGGCAGGTGATTTAAAGTATGATTTTATTGTAAAACCAGGAGGGAAGGTATCTGATATTAAGTTGTCTATAAAAGGATTAGATCAATTGTTTATTAAAAATGAACAGTTAAATATGATAACTTCTTTAGGTACTTTAATTGATGAAAAGCCGCTAACGTTTTCGAGAAAATCAGGAATTATAAAATCTAAATACGTTTTAGAAGGTGACCAAGTAAGTTTTTGGGTTGCTGATTACGATCCAAACGAAACTATTGTAATTGATCCTGTTTTAATGTTTTCAACCTATTCAGGATCGGTAGCGAATAATTTTGGATATACTGCCACTTATGATGAGAAAGGTTACTTATACGCTGGGGGTTCGGTATTTAACCAAGGATATCCTACTACTGTAGGCGCTTTTGACGTTACTTTTAATTCTTACGCTGTAACGGAGGGGTGGGGGAATTTTAGTGGTTGGTATTGGGGGATTTCGGATATCGGAATTACTAAATATAATTTGAATGGAACAGCACGAATTTACTCCACTTATATTGGTGGAGGATGGTGTGAGGCTCCACATAGTTTGGTTGTGAATAACAGAGATGAATTATTTGTTTTAGGTTCAACAAGTTCTTTAGATTATCCTGTTTCGGGGACTGCTTTTGATGCCTCTTTTGGAGGTGGTTCAGAGGTGAATTTGGCGCGTGGAGTTTTTGTTAATTATACTCAAGGATCTGATATTATTCTTTCTAGACTAAGTGCCGACGGATCGGCTTTGTTATCTTCTACTTTTGTAGGGGGGGATGAAAATGATGGTTTAAATACAAATATTGATTTGATTGCCAATTATGCGGATCAAATGAGGGGAGAAATTATTTTAGATGAAAATCAAAACATCATCGTAGGTTCGTCTACCAGCTCTTTGAATTTCCCAATCACTCTTTCTGGTTATCAAAATGTATATGGTGGAGGAGAGCAGGATGGAGTTGTGTTTAAAATGAATGAGGATTTATCTACTATGATTTGGAGTTCTTATGTTGGAGGAAGTGGCGCGGATGGTATTTACAGTGTTATTCAAAGTGCAGATAATTCTATTTATTTTGCGGGAGGAACCAATTCTACTAATTTTAATTTTGGAACTTCAGCTTATCAATCCAATTACCAGGGCGGAATTACAGATGGTTTTTATTGCAATTTTTCATCGGATGGTAATGCACTCATTAAAGGCAGTTATTTTGGGAGTGACCAGTACGATCAAATTTATTTTATTCGAGAGGATAAAATGGGTAATATTTATACTTATGGGCAATCGGATAAGTTTGGATCGTATTGGATTAAAAACGCAGCTTATAACACACCGAATAGTGGACAGTTTATTTCCAAATTTTCAGCTGATCAATCTTTTTTAGATTGGAGTACAACGTTTGGTTCGGGCGATTCTAAAATTAATATTAGTCCAACGGCTTTTATGGTTGATTTATGCAATAAAGTTTATTTGTCAGGTTGGGGTTCACCAAGTTCAGGTTACGATCAAATAGGAGGAAATATTGCCAATGGAACACTAGGGATGGAAGTGACACCGGATGCTTTTAAGCCAACTACAGATAACAGTGATTTTTATTTAATGGTTTTAGAAGACGATGCTTCAAGCTTATTTTACGCTTCGTTTTTTGGAGGAGACTTAAGTAACGAGCATGTAGACGGTGGTACCAGTAGGTTTGACTCCAAAGGAGTAATGTATCAATCGGTTTGTGCAGGTTGTGGCGGAAATGATGATTTTCCTGTTTTCCCGCCCAATGTAGTTGGTCCAAGTAACGAAGGTGTTTTTATTGATTTTAATGGGAATGAATATCCTTACGGTTGCAATAATGGTGTGTTTAAGTTTGATTTTGGTATTCCCAACATTATTGCTGATTTTAACAATCCTCTAATTATTTGCGCACCAGGTTCAATTGATTTTAAAGACAATAGTAAAACCCAAGCAAGCACGACTTGGCTTTGGGATTTTGGAGACGGTAGCATGAGTAACGATACAAATCCATCGCATGTTTATACAACTGCAGGGACTTATGTTGTGAAATTGGTATTGAAAGACCCTACGGCTTGTAATTTAAAAGATAGTATTTCCAAAACGATTACGATTATGGGTGGGAATATTTTTGATAAAGGAATTGATTCGGTTTGTATGAATACGAATTTACAAATTGGGTTGTCGCCAATTGCGGATACCTCAATTTCTTATTTGTGGATTCCCTCGATAGGGTTAAGTCGAAACGATATTTCCAATCCAGTAGCACTTGTTAACTCCAATATTGATTATCGTTTAATTATTCAACATACCGGTTGTGCAGATACGTTAAAACAATCCTTATTTCCATTAAAATCTCCTTATCGTATTGCCGACACAGTTGGGTGTAGAAATTTAAACACCAAGTTAGAGTTTGAAGGATATGGAGCTTATCATAAATTTTTATGGAGTTCTACAGTCTTTTTCACCGATACGTTGAATGCTGATTTGAGAGAGAGTGATTTAGATGTATTAACCAATAACAAGAATACAACTTATCATATTAGATCGGAGGATTTGTTTGGCTGTTTAATCCAAGATTCTTTATCCTTAGTCCCTGTTGGGTTTACCAGTTTGAATACAGATACGATTGTGTGTAAAAGAGATACTTTGGTTTTAGCGGATACAACAAATGCGCATTATGTTAAATCGTTTAGTTGGAATCCAATATCATTTGTTGAAACTGTAAACAATGATTCGGCTTGGGTTATTGCAACAGAAAGTATTGATTACAGTTTGTATAAAAATTACGGATTAGGTTGTCCAGATACGGCTGTTTTCCCAGTGATTGTTCCATTTCAAGAGCCTCATCCAATTCTCGATACTTTACTTTGTAATCAATACACACCACTAACGCTTATAGGTGATTCGTCGAGTTATTTTACCAATGTGGTTTGGTATGCTGAAAACGATGAAACAATTGGCTCAACTTACCAATTAAATACCTTGTTTGAAATAGGGGTAGAAGAAGTAACCGTTGAGTATACAAGCTTATATAACTGTATTTATCGTGATTCATTCGAGGTGAATAATGTTTCTTTCTCAATTGCAACAAATTCAGATTCTATTATTTGTTCGTCGTTGGTTACAGATGCCAAAATTGAAAACTATGCATTGGATCGGTTTGACACTCTTTTATGGCAACCTTTTCCTTTGATTATTGGAGACTCTTCGGTGTTACAGGTGCAATTTTTAGCGGATAATGATGTGAATAAAATTTGGGTTTATGGTGTAGATACAAACGGTTGTAAGGATGCTGATACGGTGATTGTTTTAAATTTAACGGTGGTTGGTACTGATTTGCCGAATGTTGCAATTTGTGCAGGCGATTCGATTCAAATTGGGGTTGATTTTGACCAATTTGGATCGGGGCTTTTTCAATGGATTCCTACTGATTTTGTATCTGACCCAACCATTCCGAATCCTTACGTTTGGCCAGGTGATACTTCTATTTATGGTTTGGTTGTAAACAACGGAAATTGCGTGGATACTTTTTATCAAACAATCTCAGTTTCGGAAGTAAATTTAAAAGCTTTTGGCGATACTTCTGTGTGTAATTATGATGGTTTATTTACAGTTGGAAGTTATGCTAAACAAGGTTTAAGTCAGGTTTGGAGTTTGAATGAATCTTTTATGGATACGCTATTGAGCGGAATTAACGAAGGAGAATTAAGTACAGATGTAGAAATAGGCAGTACATGGTTGTTCACCAAAGTTTACGATGAGTTGGGTTGTTCGGCTATCGATTCTGTTTTAATCGAACGATATTCTTATGATATAGAATACGAAAGAGATTACACGTTGTGTTTAAATGATACAGTTGAAGTAATGCCTATTGGTTATTTAGATTACGACTCTGTTACTTTTAAATGGAGCCCGGAAGAACTTTTAACATCGGGAGCAAACGATACGAATGTTTGGATTTCGCCTGATCCTGGTAATCATTTATTAACTGTCGTTTCAACGAGTGAACACAATTGCATCGACTATGATACAATTGAAGTTACAGTTGCTAAGTTTGACACATCAAGTGTTTTAATCACCACAACCTCAGATACCTTAATTACTGGAGAAACAGCTCTTTTAATGGCTTATCCTAATGGATTGGAATATGTTTGGCAACCAGCTACAAGTGTTATTAATCAAACGAATAACACTGCTGAGGTAGGAATTGTGAAAACGACGGAGTTTACGGTTCAATTAACGGATTCGGTTGTGAAGGAATGTTTTAGGAGTGAACGCGTTAACATAATTTTTATCGACGCCAATTGTGAGGAACCTTACATTTTTGTTCCAAATGCTTTTACGCCAAATGGAGACGGTGAAAATGATGTATTGTTTGTGCGTGGAAGAAATATTACAGATTTGTATTTTGCGATTTTTAATAGATGGGGAGAAAGAGTTTTTGAAACAGAAGACCAGTCCGTCGGGTGGGATGGTTTTTATAAGAGTATGAGCTCAGATCCTGCTGTTTTTGATTATTACCTGAAATTTAAATGTGACGGAGGCAGAGAACATTTTATTAAAGGAAATGTTACTGTAATTAGATAGCTGCATAGATTTTTAAAAAACATCAAGCTATAAATTCATCTTCAAAATATACAAATAAAGGAGATTAATTTAACGAAGGAGAGTGCGCAAATTTTCCGAAAAATGAAAATTCATTATTTGGTACTTCAATGGTTTTATTCCAAAGGTTTTTTGTTTGACTTTTAAATAAATAGTTGGGATTAAAATCATTTATTAGCCAGGAGTTCTTTTCGAACTCACTTTCCAATTGATTGATTTCCCAGCCAGAATAGCCTACAAAAAACTTAATGTTTTTTTGTGTTAACAGCCCTGATGCCAATAAGTTTTTTACTTGTTCGAATTCGCCACCCCAAAATAGGTTATTGGCTATTGGAATACTGTTTTCAATTTGATCACCCAAAGAGTGGACATAAAATAATATCATTTCGTCAACTGGTCCTCCATAATAAACAGGGAAGTCACAGTTTACAAGCTGTGGTACAACTTGACTAACATTAAATTCTGTTGGTTGGTTTAAAATAAAACCCATACTGCCTGTTTCCGAGTGGTCAGCTAAAAAAATAACTGATCGTTCAAAAATTGATCCGATTAAAAACGGATTTGCAATTAAGATTTTACCTTTATAATATGTGTTTTGGGAATCCACAATCTAAATATAGAGTCAAAAAGTAAAATGAACGAAAAAACACCATAGAAATTATCAAATCTATTATAACTGTTGATAAACACTAAAGTTTAATGCGATTATAATCTTGCATTTTTTTTACTTTGTATTTTTACCCTTTGAAATTATGTATCGATGGCAAATTTTTTAAACGAAATAAGAAACAGACATGATCTGTTTTATAAAATAGTTCTTTTTTTAACCTGTATTTCTATCATTGTTTACCTTTTCCCAAAGGAAGCGACGTTTAAATATGAGTTTCAAAAAAATCAACCTTGGCAGTATGAAACTCTTATAGCACCTTATGATATTGATGTTTATAGGACGGACGATGAAGTAAAAAAAGACAGAAAAGAAATTAGCGAAAGAAGAAAACTCTATTTCTCTTTAAATCAATCAAAGGTAAAAGAGAAGATTGAATTTTTTAACCGCGAACTAAATAAAACTTGGGTGGCTTTTAATGATAAAAAAGATAAAGGCTTATTATCTGTATTTAAAAACGAGAGTAAAAAGAAAAATGCTTTAATATTTGAAAAACGCAATTATCAAAAAGCAGGAGAATCTATTATTAAAGAGGTATATAAAAGAGGCGTAATCGAACTTTCTAGTGAGGTTAATGAGTTGAATGATTCAGTGAAGTTTTATGTCAAGAGGAATAATTATTACGCTGGGACTTATTTGGGGGATGTATTTACTCCAAAAACTGCTTTCGAATTCTCGATTGATAAATTAGGAAATCAAAATAAGCTCAACACACAATATCTTTTAAACATATTGGAAGAGGTTTTTAATAAAAATTCGGCTAATGTTTCCTTTAATAACAAAGAAACAGCCCGAATTTTAAATCAGGAACAAGGGCAGGTTGTGTTAAAAGAGGCAACGGTTAAAAAAGGATATCGAATTATTGAAAAGGGAGCCCCGATAGATGAAGACAACTACAAGGTGTTAAAATCCTTTGAACGTAAATATAAAAGCAAAAAGGGCTCTGAATTTAGTAAGTACATTATTGGTTTTGGTCAAACAGTTTTAGTTGCCGTTTTAATGGCTTGTTTAACATTGTACTTAGCTTTTTTTCGACCAAAATTAATGGAGAATAATAAAAATATTGTCTTTATTTTGTTTATCATAACTGCTTTTGTAATTATTACAATACTTGGTTTAAAGTATGAATTATTCAATGTTTATATTGTTCCAATATGTTTAGCTCCAATTATAATTCGTTCTTTTTTTGATACTCGAACGGCATTTTTTGTGCATTTAGTAATTGTTTTACTTCTAGGGTTTATTGTTCCAAACGGATTTCACTTTATATTCTTACAGCTTGTAGCAGGTATGATGGGTATTTACGGATTTGCTAATTTTAGAAACCGGTCACAACTTTTTTTCACAACGCTTATCATCGCGCTTTCTTACGCAATATGTTATATTTCATTGAACATTATAATTGAAGGTGATTTTAATGAAATAGATTGGTTGTCGGTAGGTTATCTTGGGATTTCTGCATTATTAACACTCTTAGCTTACCCACTAATTTATGCATTCGAAAAATTGTTTGGATTTATTTCGGATGTGACACTATTGGAATTAGCGGATACGAACAATAAAATATTACGAGAATTATCTCGAAAAGCTCCAGGTACATTTCAGCATAGCTTACAGGTTGCTAATTTGGCAGAAGCAGCTACAAGCATAATTGGCGGAAATACACTATTAATTAGGACGGCAGCTTTATATCATGATATAGGAAAAATGGATGCGCCAATGTATTTTATCGAAAATCAAAGTACAGGCTTAAATCCGCATGATGAATTAAGTTACGAAGAGAGTGCTCAGATTATAATTGGACATGTTTTAAAAGGTGTTGAAATTGCAAAGAAAAGTGGTATTCCAGATACTATTATCGATTTTATAAGAACGCATCATGGAACAACAAAAACGGGGTACTTTTTTAAAATGTATCTAAAAGATAATCCTGATGAAGATATTGATGTTGCAGCAGAAATGTTTACTTATCCTGGGCCAATTCCATTTTCTAAGGAGAGTGCAATTTTAATGATGGCTGATTCGGTAGAAGCTGCTTGTCGTAGTTTGAAGAGTCCAAATGCTGAAAGTATAGAGGATTTGATTGAGGGGATTATTTCTAATCAAATGGAGGAAGGTCAATTTGAAAACGCTGACATTACGCTAAGAGATATTCGATTGATTAAAAAGATGTTTAAGAAAATGGTTATGAATATCTATCATGTTCGAATCGAATATCCTCATTAATTAGAATGTTCGGTCGTAATCATATACATCTAAATTATAGGTATGGATTCAATGGTAAAGAGACTGATAGTGAATGGGGAGCTGGGGATGGAACACAAGATTATGGATTTAGAATGTATAATCCTGCGATTGCTAAGTTTTTGAGTGTTGACCCATTATCACCATATTACCCTTGGTACACGCCTTATCAGTTTGCTGGAAATAAACCTATTTGGGCAAGTGATTTAGATGGATTAGAAGAGTTTTTTAGAACAGATTATTATGATGCTGTTGGCAACTTATACAAAACTGAAATCACTTTGGTTTCAAATGATGGGGTTGTTAGTTTTAATGGAGGTGGAGCTAATACGCAAACTGTTCATCATACAAAGGTTGTACGGCAAGATGATAATTCTTATGTTAAAACATATTTAGAGTCTACAATTGGAAGTTCGACTGGAACAAACGCATTTGCTTCGATTGAAAGTCCAAATGCAACTTTTGATTCACAAATTAGAATGGATGCTTTACATTTGGATGCAGTTGGAGAACCAAGAGTCGTTCCAATACCGCTTCAGGATAAGACAATTCTTCAAGCGGGAACAGTTCTTGGTGGTATAGTGGAGCCTGAAATAGTCGAATTTCAAACGAGTGGTTTTGTTTTGTTACCAGGAACAACTCAAGAAAACTCCTCGGGACAAGGAACTTGGAGTGATAAAGCTCCTGTAGGCTTTAATAAGTATTATGTTAAAACAGATGGGGAATTGGCTGGCCCAGTCACAAGTGGTGCAGTTACCATTAGAAGTGGCTTTGTTTTTGGTACAATAAAAAGAGCCGCGGTTTTTGGAGAGAAACGGAAGGAGTATAATTCAACCAATACAAGAGCAATAGGGACTGTTGCTCCTGTTGACTCTCCTAACTGGAAAAATGCTGTTCCGGATGTAGAACAAAGGACTGGAATTCAGCCCCTTCAGCCAAACGGTGCGAGATTCCCTTACGGGTCAAAAGTAAAAGAGGCAAGCGGAGGCAGTGGTCAAACAATAAAATAATAACTATGAAAGCAATATTAACTTTAATTCAATTATGTCTATTAAATTCTATATTCAGTCAAAATGCCTCAATATCTGAAGTTCATGATTTTCCAAAAATATTTTCAAATGATTATAATTCGGAAAGAATAAGTCACTATAGGCCTGGTTATAATTTTGTAGATTCAAACTATGCTGAAAGTTTTACTTTCTTTTATCCAATCTTTGATGTAGGGATTACGGAGATTAGAGTGCAACAAGATATTAGTAAGATTGTTGCGGTTGTTGTAGTGGATTCTCTTCAAAGAGTAAAAAGCGGACAGTTTTTCTATAAAAATGGGCAATTGAGAAAAGAAACAGTTTTTGAAGACGGGCAAATTTCAACTGTAATTGAAAAAAATAAAAGAGGAGATACTACTTATGTTTTTGATGGAGAGGCTAAGTACGAAGAGTTTTATAAGGATTATAATGATTCTGTATTTTTGATAAAAAAAAGTATTAAGACTAAAAGTACTCTCCCAACAGTTGTTTATTTAAATTTAAGAGACTCTAACAACTTTCCCGTAACTTGTATGAATTCGTATTCGAATGAAGTTGTTAAAAAAGGGTTTTTCTATTTCCCTAAAGATACTGTATATCATATTGATTTTAAATATGATAGTAGTTTTTGTCATGAAGTAAAAACTATACAATTTCAAGGTGGTCTTATTTCGAAAGAAGTGATAAGTTATAAAAAGAATGAATTTGTATATAGTGATAATTTTAGATGTGAGAGAGTATTAAGAAAAAATACAAATCCAAAAAAGTTTGGAGACAAAGACCAAGTTCCCATACGACATTAGATGCAAATAATGGGGTCAAATACCCTGTAGCGATACGACAAATAGGAAAATCAACCAAGAAATATTTAGAACTCACCTTTAGGAATAATGGGGTCAGGCACTTTTTTACGTTATGACACTTTAATAAAATAGAACAGTAAATATTTAGAACTCACCTTTAAGTAAACTTAGGGGTGAGTTTTTTATGATTAATCTTTAAGGGTTTCTTGAGTTTTTATCTTGTTGAAAAAAATGGCAACTAATCACCCTTTTCAACCCAATCCAACACACTAATTAACTCATCACAGTAAACACCATCAACCACTTTCACAACCTCACGATTTCGATTGATAAAGCTAATCTCATATTCATCCATATAAGTTAGCTTAATTGATACCCAACCTTTATGATTGTAACCATTAACCTTATACTTGGGGACAGTCCCCAACTTGAGAAACCTTTGAAGCAATAATTATAACTAGTGTTTAGAAGCTTGAAGAGGTGTGCGAGATAGGGTGTCTTGGTACAGTTGTTTGTCTGTTTAATTTGACTTTTATTTTTTTATTCTATCCTCTTTTAATTTTTTAGTTCTCAAAACTTATCTAGTCTTTAAAAAGTTCTAAGAAGCTATTATTCTAGTTTACATTTGGCATATGCCACGTCAAGCAAGAGAGGTAGAAGCAGGTTTTCCTATGCACATTACTCAACGAGGGAATTATCGTCAGAATATTTTTCACGATGACGATGATAAGTCGTTTTACATAAAAAACTTCTTATTTTATCGCAGAAAATATAAACTAAAACTCTATGCCTGGGCTTTGATGGATAATCATATTCATGTTGTTATTGAACCTTCTTCTAGAACTGGATTATCAAAACTATTTCAAGCTTTGAATACAAAATATGTTTTTTATTTTAATAAGAAATATGAGATTTCAGGAAGGTTGTTTGAAAGTAGATTTTTCTCTTGTATTCTCAACGAGGATCACTTT
>JAQXEE010000094.1 GCA_029251005.1 Flavobacteriales bacterium
TTACCAAAAAGAACAGATTTCAATACTATTTCTGAAGAAAGAATACTAGATATTCAAAACAAATTAAACACAAGGCCTAGAAAGAGATATAATTTTGAATCTCCTATCTTGCAGATGGATAAATTATTGTTTAACTCAGAAGTTGCGTTTGTCAGTTGAATTCAGCAAGTTTTAATTACATTACCAATAGAAAAAGTGAATTTTCACATTAAAAGTAATACTGACTCCGTTGTTTTTGTTGATGACTTTAAAATTTACAAATTTAGAAACTCACCTTCCCCTACTTTAACAAACAAACAGAATTTAAACTTTATCAAATTAGATATTCCGGATAAGTCTCTAACTAAAATTAAATCTAAAAGAACTAAAGCTTTGGAAAAAGGCATATTAATCTCTTCTAAGAAAGACTGGGTTAAAGCGTCTTTGAATGGTGAAGAGTGTGAGATTAGACTGAAAGGAGATTGGACTGATCACTTGGCATACGACAAGTGGTCCTATCGAATTAAGTATAAAAACCAGCCTGAAAAATCATTCTCAATCACAAATCCCATTTCTCGTGGATATAGTCAAGAATGGGTAAATCAGCAATTTATGGCAAGCCAAAACCTAATGACGACTGGATTTGATTTTAAGTTCCTTAAAGTAAATGGAGTAAATTATGGCGTTTATGGATCTGAAAATCATTTTTCTGATGGAATCATTCAGAAATACAATTTAAACCCATCGGGTCATATTTTAAAATTTGACGAAGGTCAATTATGGGAAATCCGATTAAAAAACAAAAAACATGATAAGCCTGAATCAAATGTTTTTATGGCAGCAGATGTGCAATCTTACAATAAGAATAGGGTTAACAAAAATGCCATCCAGTTAAAAGAGTTCATTGAACTTGGAGGATTAATGGACCAATTAAAGTACGGTGACTTTGTTGCCGATTCTGTTTTTGACATAACCTACCAAGCTAAATTCTTAGCTATGGTTGATTTATTCTCTTCTTACCATGGTTTAATTTGGCATAACGTTCGATTTTATGCGGATCCTCAAACTAAAAAACTTCAACAAATTGGCTTTGATCTGAATACGCCTCATGGTGTTAAAATTTCAACACCTGCCTTGTTTCAAAAAAACTATGGAGACTTTCTTTATAAGCCATTATTTTCCTCAGAAAATTTTAAAAAACTTTACATTGAAAATTTAATTGCATTTACGAGTGAAACGTTTATTGAGAATATGTTTTTAAAACTTAAGCCTCAGTTAGACAAATATGAAGATGCTCTTTTTGAGGAGTATGATTCGACTTTAATTCAAAACCAATACATAAGAGAAAGAGCTGCTTACTTAAGGAATGCACTACGAGAATTGGACACCAATAAATACTTTAAAGCTAAGAGTAATACGTACAGACCAACCATAGCCCCAGAGGAGTATAAACCCTTCAAAAATATTTCTGTAAAGGCGCACACTCAAACAACATCAAAAAAAAATAAAAATGTTTTGATAAAAAATTACTACAATAAAGATGTTGAAATTGTTGGTTGGATTAATCCAAAACCCAATAATTTACAATTGTTAGAAACCGCTTACACTCTTAAAAAATATACTAAAAATAGAACTATACCCTCAAATTATACTATGGAAATACCTAAAGAGGTTAAACATCTAATCTACAGAGTTTCAGGATTCGATGAAGATTTCAAAATTAAAATCAACAAAATGCCCTATCCTAAATCATGGGTTGAATAAATATTAATATTTAATTAATGAAATATTAATATCTAATACAGAACCAGCATTTTCAATTTCTTTTTTCAAATCAAGCGCTGGATTAACAAGAAAAGGAAAATAGGAATCCACTCTCTCCATTGGGCTGCCGTTTGGGAATATTTTATGGATTAGATTCTTGATTTTAGTAATCGCAACCTCGTGTTTTTGTTTTTCAGCATTTAAGAAACGTTTTTCTAAATTTCTTAAAGCACTTACAGCTCTCTTTTTTTCACCTAAAACAACTTTCTCAAGTTGAGGGCTGATTGCCTTTCCTCTTAATAAAAGCTCTTCATAAAATTTACAAATATTTGTAAGTTCTAAATCTAAACTTATAATATCTGTTGATATACTTTTCGTGAATTTGTTTATCAAGGCGTCAACATCTCCAAAAAGTTGATCAATAGTTAACTCATGAGTATCGAGCCATTCAGTTAGTTTCTCTTGAATTAAAAAATAAGATTTCCTTACAACTGGCAAAGGAAACTGGATATTGAAAGATTCAAATGTATTAGCGAGTTCTAGCCAATATGCGATCTCTCCAGCTCCTCCAACATATGCAACATTCGGTAAGACAATCTCTTGATATACTGGACGCAAAATCACATTGGGACTTATTATTTCGGGTTTACTTTTAATAAGGTAATTCATCTCTTCATCCGACCAGCTGTATTGATCATCAACGGTTTTGAAACCGTCTGCCACTCTTTCAATCCTCACTCGAAGTTCATCTTCAAGATAAAATAAATTTATCTTTCTAGGGTTTACTTGAACTTTATAAGTTTGAGCGATTTTAGAAATTTGTGTTTCAGAAGATTTAAAAGCTTTCTCTTCAAACAACTCTTGTTTGAAGATTGGAATTAACTGCTTTTTAAACTCCAAATCATCTCCATCAATTATCAACAAACCTTCATTTGCGAAAAGAGATCGAACTAATAATCTAGTAATCTCTGCTAAATTAACTCCTTCTTTAAAAGAATTGGTAATGGAAGTTTTAATTTTATTAAATCGCTCACTATCTCCCAATACGAAATTGACTTCGTTTAAAAAATCATTAAAATATTCAGACTTAATTCTACCCACAGGTCCTTTATTTTCTCCTGGACAAGACAACTTTTTCCCAAATAAATTAACGGATGATATTTCTTCAAAATCATGATCCTCACTTGCCATCCAAAAAACTGGAATAATCCTATTTTGTGATGTTGTCATTTCTTTGCAAAGCTTTATAACATCAAGGATTTTAGAATAAAAAAACAATGGCCCGCCTAACAAAGTTAGTTGATGCCCAGTTGTAATTGTAAGTGTTGATTCATTTTCTAAAGCAATTAACGAATCCTCCTCTTGACTCGTTAATACAAATCCTGAATTCTGAATTCTTAGTCTTTCGACTAAAAGTTTTCTTGAGTCACTTGAAAAAGATCTATTTTCTATTTTAGACCTTAATTCATACTTAGAATACTCCCAATTAACAATACCATTTTTCAGCAAGCTACCATTTAAGTAATCTTGAATTAAAGGAGGATAAAAATTTACTTTATTTATATCAATCGACATCGTTTTGTTGGGTAGCATATTCCTCTGATGGATTTTCTAAAACACTAAATTTGGAATTACTTAAAGTTAAAATAGAAGAAGCACTGTAAAAGCCAATTCTTGATTCAGAATATTTATAATCTATTAGAGTAAGCTTAACTACATCATCAATTGACAACTCGAAATAATTACCGTAACGAATAAGCTTGAAGTCAACCGATAAATCGTTATTTGCTATAAATTGATTTGTTTGAAGATTTTTAAACAGAAAATTATTTTGTGGATCATCAGGATTAAATCCCCATGCTCTAATTTGAACATATCCACTTTTAAAATCTAAAGAAATATAATATCCACTTCCATCTTCACCATCCGAAAGTAATAGTCCACATTTGCCCATTCCCTCCATCGTTATGGTTCCTTCCCATATATAGGCTTCAGATAATTTTTCGAACGTAAACAACTCGTAACCAGATCTACTTGTCATCCACCATTTCCCTGCTATATCATCAAATTTAGCAGTTGAATTATTGTACATTCTCTCCACTTTTGGAAAATCTTGCTGTTTGAATGTTTTTATTACTTTTTCATTCCATTTATAGAATGATTTCAGAAATAGTTTCCCTTTTTCATCAACAGCTAATTCTTTTGGTGGTGGTAGTACTCTTTTCGAGTTTACTTGTCTGTCTAAAAAGTAAAAACTATATACTAAATTATGCTCCCCATCTTTTACAATTCTTGCAGCATAATTACCTTGTGGCATTAAAACATCATGATGAAAAGATTGATATTCTCCATCAAAAGAATCAGAATGCCAATACCTTACTTTAATATCTTCTCGGATAGATCCTATTAAATAGAACTTACCTTTTAGCTCTATTAAACTAGGACATTCAATGTCATCATATGCCATTGGGTAAAGTAATGGCTTTATTGGCTCAAAAGTACCTCCTTTTCTTTTGTAGGTTGTTACTGCACCTCTTCTATATACTGGCCCATAGGAAGCTCTACCACATATTAATAAATAATCTTCTCCTTTATGATTATACAAAAATGGGTCACGAAAACTTAACCACGTTCTTGGATTATTCTTAAGATCCTCATAATGAGGACCGCTGGATTCAATAGGTAAATCTTGTGGGAAAGTTTTTTCCCAATGAATTAAATCTTTCGATACAGCTCTTCCAACTCTTTGATTAATTCCTCTATCTTCTAATTGTAATCCTGTATAGAACATTTCAAAAGTTCCATCCTCACAATCAGCAACATCCATAGTCCACAACATGTCATCATCCCAACCTCCTGGGTCACCAACAAATATTGCGTTCTTAACCCTACTCCAGGCAATTCCATCTTTAGAGACTGCATGAGCAATGTAATCGTGATTTGGTATAATTAAATGAAACAAATGGTAAATACCATTATGAACATGAACCTCAACATCACCTATTTCCCAATCTGTAAAACCACTTCCCGTATACATAACACAACTTATCTTAAATTATAATACTCTAATCCTTCTAAGATTCCAGCTGCAGCAAACTTCTTTGCAACATATAGTTTTTTACGTGTTTTAAGATGACTCAATTCATCAGATGCATTTCCAACTACGATTCCATTAATTGGCTCTCGAAACATATCCATATCATTTCCTGAATCACCACAAGCAAAAACTTTATTTAGCTGTAATCCCCACTTATGACAAAGATAAAGAATAGCGTTACCCTTGGAAGCTCTTTTAGGAAGGATATCAACAAATCGATTGTGAGAAGACACAACATTTACATGATACCAGTCATTTTGTAATCTATTTTTAATTTTTTCTTCGTTGTACTTTTCTGAATCACAGTAATAAGAAATCTTGTGCGGATTTTGAGCATTCTCTTCTTGTAACTCCATCCAAGGAAGTGTTTTCAAATCATTAACAATCTTTTCTCTATCCCATTTAAAATTCAAATAAGCACTCCAATCTTCATCTTTCGAATCAAGATTAGTGTCGTAGTATATTTCAGTTCCTACAGAACAGACTATAAAATCAACTTTTAAATTATAATCATCTACAACCTCTTTAACTAAATCGAAATTTCTTCCTGAAGATAATGCGAAACTGATTCCAGGAGGTCTGTTTTGAAGGAAATGCTTTAATTCAATAATTCCAGGGTCTCCATGTTCAGGAGCAATTAAAGTTCCATCAATATCAGTTATAATTAAACCTTTACTTTCTCTTAAGTGCTTAATATTTGCCTTAGGCGCATTTAATTCTTTTGCTGTTTTAGCTTCTTGCCTACTTAAACTCTCTTGAACCCAACTTACATAAACTTCGATGTGCGAGTCCCAACTATAATGCTTTCTAGTATTAATTATACCATTATCACTAAACTTACGCCATTGCTCTTCGTTCGTTAATATTTTACGTAAACTCCTAGTAATATCATCTTTATCCATTGGGTCAACCAACAAACCGTTTTTCATTCTCGGTACAATTTCGGAAGGCCCACCATTTTTGGTAATAACAACAGGTAGTCCTGTTCCTCCTGCCTCGATTGTTGTTAAACCAAAATTCTCATGTAAACAAATATTGGCAAATGTTCCACGCTTGTTAGCACAATACTGGTAAATTAATGCAACTTCATTTTCGATGTCATGCCGTTTTGGAATTGCCATTTTACCGTACAAATCATATTTATCCATCAATAAAAGAAGTTCTGTTAAAACTTCTTTTTCCTGCTTTGGCATTGTGTTTATATCTTTTCTAATTCCTGCAAAAATGACTAGATTGGCTAATGCTTGCAACTCTTTATCCTCCCCATAAGCCTCAATTAAAAAATGTAAGTTTTTTCTTCTATCAGGCCTACTAAGTGCCAGTATTATTGGCTTATTAGGATTGGTCAAAAACTTTTCGATGTTTTGACCTACCCAATATCTACGTTGTAACTGTAAATAATCTTCTTCCTCCTGAAATCTTTTAATGTAGTATGGAGTGAATTTTTCAATATCAATTCCTGGAGGCTGCACATGAAATTGAGCCTTATCATAATTATTGTACTGCTCCCAATCTGCAATTTCTAAATATGTAGAGTTTACAATAAACTCACTAAGAGCCAATACTCCTTCTTCGGCTTTTATTCTTTTACTGAACTTAAATTTCTCTTCGGCTTGTTCTTCTGTCATTCCAGAAGCAAGCATTTTTTGTTTTTTAGCTAAACCTAATGAATGCCCAGTATGTGCAAATGGCACATTTAATTTTACTGAAATTTGTGTAGCCGCATATCCAGCATCTCCATAATGGGAATGAAGCCAATCTGGTTTAATATCGTTATCTGCTATATGCTTAATAGCATTTTTAACAAATTCATCTAAATGATCCCATAGGTCCTCTTTCATTTTATACTCAAGGCCACCAAATTCAATTCTTCTGATGTCAAATTTTGGATTTATCTCTTCAACAGTAGCTCCATATTCTTTTGAAACTAATTCGTCTTTTATTTTTCTTGTAAAAAGATGCACATGAGTAACTTCTTCGCGTTTAGACAAATATTCGGCTAATTCTAGTACATATTTTGTTTGCCCTCCATTATCGGCATCTCTACCAATCTCTAATCCACTTCCTTTTACAAGTCCATGCAAATTCAAAATAAATATTCTCATAATTGTAATGCCTTAAGTAATCCTTTGTGTTTACGATAGTTTTGATTTATTGTTGTAATAAACCAGCTTGATTTTTAACTAATCTATTCCCAGTAAATTTTCTTTTAATTGATTCCCTGCAGGTTCCTTTCCAAGCCATATTCCGAGCAGTATTTTTTGAAAGGGTTTATTGGAAGGAATTACCATTCTTAATTTAATCCCTTTGTAAATTAATACTTTACCATCTGACCCGAAATAAATGAAAAACTCGTCGTTAACATTAAAGTCTGAACCAAATCCATTTTTTAATAATTTAATTTGATCTGAGTAAAGATATGCTTCTCCATTGGACGATTTTTTAAAACCCTCATCCATTCCATTATTAAATCTATCGGATGTTATTAGTCCGCTAACAACAACTATTCGCAATAACTTTTCATCTTCAGAACTAAGAAGAACATCGGCGTTAAATGATTTAGTTTTAAGATATAGACCAACGGTATACAAATCTAGGAAGAATTTCTCCCTAATACCTGCGCCATTTAACACAAATTTTTTGTCGTTAAAAGTAACTTCTGATTTATATAAAACATCAGAAACTTCTACATCCGCAGAAGTAAATAAGAATAGAGCAAAAAAACTGAGCAAAAACCTTTTCATCTTGCAATAGGTTTGTTTAGATTTTGATTAATTTATTTATAATAGTTTACCAATTACGTACATTTTTAACTTTTACTTTTTACATTATATTAGTTCATGTTTAAACACAGAACATAAATTGAAGTAGTTACAATCACCTATAATAATTGATAACAACAAACTCGTGAGTTAAAAATATGGGAAATAAATTGTAGTAACTCAAAAAAATCATAAGTATTCTTGTTAATTTTTTTTTGTAAAAAAATGTTGACTCTGGTTATTGAGAAGATTAAAACATATTAAATGGACGACAAAAATCATGGAATACTTTCATTTTTTAAACACCAATAAAATTACAACTGAGTTAAAGAGTTAAGAAACTATGAAATAGTCAATTTATAGCAAAGATAAGTTGTAAACTACATCAAAATAATTACATTTTACAACAGGAAAAAAAGTCATCAAGAAGTTATTGATGGCTTTTTTAGTATTAAATTTAACCTGTGAAATTAGCCCAACTTCTTTTTTACATACTAACGTTTACTTTAAGTTCTTGTGCGAATCTGCCGGAATATCAGAAAATGTATGTTAACGATGAAGAAATGAATATTGGATTTTCAGATATAGATGCCCTTAATAATAATTCTAAGACTTACCGGGAGGGATCTCAAGGTGCAAATGACGGGAAATCTGGTGGAGGATGTGGTTGTAATTAACCAAAAACTTCATTTGCTATATCCATAGCATAGACAAAGTTTTCTTTTGAAATGGAAGGAGACAAATTTTGATCAAAAAAAGACATTAAGTTTTCTGTTGCCAAGTTCCCTACTAAATCGTCTTCTGCAAGTGGGCAACCTCCAAATCCCTTTATAGCACTATCGAAACTGAAACAACCAGATTTAAAAGCTTCATCTACTTTTTCTTGCCAATTATGAGGGGCAGAATGAAAATGAGCGCTTATTTCAGTTGAAGGCAATTCTTTCTTCAAGGATTTAAACAAAGGTGAGATGATTGATTTACTAGCAACACCTATTGTATCAGACAATGCTAATTCTTCAATCCCTATTTCTCTTAAGCGACTCGCCCAATCCAAAACAATTTCAGGAGAATATTCTTCACCATAGGGGTTACCAAATCCCATTGATAAATATATTCTCAATTGCTTATTACTTGAAGTTGTAATATCCAATATTCGTTTCACGCTATCCAACGCTTCCAATCGGGTAACGTTTGTATTTCTTAATTGAAACTTTTCTGAAACAGAGAATGGAAAACCTAAAACATCAATAGATTGAAATGCAGCAGCCTCTGTAGCACCTCTTTCATTCGCAACTATGGTTAATAATTTAGATTTTTTTTCGGATAAATCAAGTAGGTTCAAAACATCAACAGTATCTTTTAGTTGAGGTATTGCCTTATGTGAAACAAAACTTCCAAAGTCAACCACATCAAAACCTACTTTTAAAATAGCGTTGATGTATTTTGCCTTAAGCTTAGTAGGAATAAACTCGTCGAAACCTTGCATAGCATCTCTTGGACATTCAGTTAATTTAATTTGCATTATAAAATTCCTTTTTCAATTTTCATGACAATATCTTCAATCATCCAATGCTCTCCCCTTGGATCGTAATTCATTTTTAACGTACTCCCAAATAGTAAAGCAAGACCTTGATACATTGAAGCAGAGAAATCTCCCCGTAATTCCTGCACCAATTCAAAAGTAGTAAAACCTGTTTGGCGATCAATAAGTAACAACAAAATTTTCCCTTGAGTAACTGTTAATCGTTTCATTGCCTTACCATACTTTTTACGCAACTCTTTTTCAGCATTACGCATGGCCTTTTTACGCTCTTCTGGATTATTCTTTATTTTTTCTTCACATTCATTTAGCTTTTGAGAAGCTAAGTTTGCATAAGGGTATACTTTTTTTACGTACGCTGTTAATTTACGATATTTATAGGATTGTCTTTTATTTTTGAAAACAGGCTTTTTTGAAAATTCCCCACCTACTTTTATAAGTGGTAAATCAAATATCGGGACTGTATCTCCATTAATAATTTCATATCGCGCATATAATTGAGCATCCACTTTACTGGGAAAGTAAATAAAAGCAAACAGAAAGATTAAAATATATATTTTACAAATATTCATTTTTAATTTAAAGCAATCCACCAAAACTATTTTGAGTATACTTAAATTTTAAGTAAAAGATTCCAATGTAATTCTTACAAAACTTTTCAAAAGAATGTTTTATTGCACAAAATTTATTTATTTCTAATTCACTCAACAATTTGAACGGTTCATTTTCGTTTGTTGTTAATCTAAAAACGTAGGCTTAACCATAAATTAATTATTAAATTCGCACCAATGCGTCATTGGCTTATCCTTTCAATATTAATCCTAGTTTCAGCTGTTTCGGTAGGCCAAGCAACAGGTTTTTTATCTGGACAGATTAAAAGTACAAACGACAAGCCAATATTTGATGTTCAAATAATTATTTACCCAACAAATCAAATTGCATTAACAGATAGTCTTGGTTATTTCTCTATAGAGCTGGAAGCTGATAAACTATATCAAATTTCTTTTAATCACATCAACTTTATACCCTATGGTGAAGATGTTAAACTTAGAAGCGGTGAGAAAAAAAACCTAAAGATAAAATTAACATCTAATTCAGTTTTAACAGGACCGGTAATCATTCATCAAGAAAAACCAAAGGATGCTACTAAAATTAAGATAAAAAGTAAAACTGCTCAAAAAGTAGTTTCGGTTAGTGATGATGGAATAAGTGTTGTAACTACATTACCTTCTGTAACTAGTAATAATGAACTCTCTTCGTCTTACTCTGTTAGAGGTGGTAGTTTTGATGAAAATTTAATTTATGTAAATGGCATTCAAGTCTACCGTCCTTTTCTAGTTCGAGCTGGTAGACAGGAAGGATTAAGCTTTGTTAATGGAGATATGATTGATGACATTACTTTCTCTGCTGGTGGATTTGATGCTAAATATGGAGATAAATTATCTTCAGTTTTAGACATCACATATTTATCACCAGATTCCTTAATGGGAGCGTTTAGCGCAAGCATGCTTGGGGGAAGACTTACTTTAGGAAACAAACATGATAAGTTCTCCTATGTTATGAGTGGTAGGTATAAATCGAATTCATATGTTTTGGGCGCATTAGAAACTCAAGGAGATTACAAACCTGTATTCTTTGATTATCAAACGTACCTTAATTACGAAGTGAATGACAAGCTATCTTTCGGGTTTTTGGGGAATTCAAGTTTAAATAAATTCAGAATGATTCCCCAAACCAGAACTACTCGTTTTGGTGGGATTAATGAAGCGTTCCAGTTAACCGTAAATTTTGAAGGGCAAGAAATCGATCAGTTCCAAACAAACTTTGGAGCGTTCACTACAGACTATAAACCTTTTGGGAACGACTCTACATTACTTAAATTAACCGTTTCAGCTTTTAATACTTTTGAAGAAGAAACTTATGACATACTTGGTAGTTACCGACTAAACGAATTAGAAACCAATTTCGGAGAAGATGATTTTGGAAAAGAAGCTGCTCTTTTAGGTGAAGGATCATTTTTAGATCATTCGAGGAATTTTTTGGATGCCATTATTTTCAATGTAGAGCATACTGGAAAAAAAGTTTGGAAAAATGGATTATTTCTTTGGGGAGCAAAATACCAATATGAAGAAATAAATGATGAATTATTAGAATGGAAAAATCAGGATTCGGCGGGGTATAGCGTTCCCTTTATTAATAGTGAAGAATTAGTTTTTTCAGAATATACCAAATCTAAAAACAGTCTTATCAGTAATCGAATAAGTGGGTTTATACAAAACGATTGGAGGTTTTTAGAAAAAAACGGTCAAAGCCAACTGTACATCACAACAGGTTTAAGGGCAAACCATTGGGATTACAACAACGAATTAGTTATCTCACCTAGAGCCTCTATAACCTACGCTCCTTCTCAATTTAAAACAGACTCGTTAGGTAAAGAGTTTAAAGACTCTACAAACCTCAGTTATAGGTTAGCTTGGGGTTATTACTACCAACCTCCCTTCTATCGTGAATTAAGAGATTTAAACGGGAACATCGTAAAAGAAATAAAGGCTCAAAAATCAATTCATTATGTAGCTGGTGTAGATTATGACTTTTACAAATGGAACAGAGCTTTTACCTGGAGAACTGAGGCCTACTTTAAAGACATGTATGATATTATTCCGTTTGAAGTTGAAAACGTTCGTATTCGATATTCAGGAAAAAACAATGCTAAAGCTTTCGGTTACGGATTAGAATCTAGAATTAACGGAGAGTTTATTAAAGGTTTAGAATCTTGGTTAAGCGCAAGCTATATGAGAACCGAAGAGGACATCTTGGATGATCAATATTACAAATATTACAATTCAAACGGAGAAGAAATTGTAAACGGATTTACATTTGATCAATCAGTAGAGGATTCGGTTTCTTTTACTCGTGGGTATATGCCTAGATCAACGGATCAGCGTTTTTCATTTAAAATATTCTTTCAAGATGAGATGCCAAGGTTTCAGCAGTTAAAAGTTCATTTAAATCTAGTTCTATCAACAGGAATGCCTTTTGGAGCACCTGGCTCCGTTCAAGATCGAAATGCTTCAAGAATGTCTTCTTACAAACGAGCAGACATTGGATTCACTTATCAATTTGTTGAGGATGGGAAATTGTATAAAAAAACAGGTAAAGTGCAAATGCCGACTAATCATATCTTAAGAAACTTTAAAGATTTTGGACTAAGAGTGGAGGTTTTTAACCTACTAGACATATCTAATACTATTAGCCATTTATGGGTGTCTGATATAAACAATAGAGTATACGCAGTGCCTAATTACTTAACACAACGATTGGTTAACTTTAGACTTACGGCTAAGTTTTAATCGGGAACACATCTTTTCCTACCTAATATTTATGTTTAATTTAAATCTTTCTCATTAGCCGAAGCTATTCTTTTAAGCGCTTTTTCTCTAATCACTTCTTTTACTGGTCGGTTTTGAATTTTGCTCTCAAGCCAAGAAATTATATCAAAATAAACGAAAGCACGCTTTTCATATGGGTTGGTTGTTAATGGTATTAAGTGATCAAGTAAATCCGCAAAAGCAGAATGCAAATCTTTAGCAGTTGTAATACTATTTAACCTCTTAAGAAACCGAAGAATCCTTGTCTGATAAAAGTGCAGATCATCTTTTTTGGCTAGGAATCGATAAGTTGAACGAACATAATACTCCACCAAATCATCATTATTTAACTCGTAATGGGATATGAGAATTAATATTCTAGCAAATCCAGAGATATCACTCCGAATATCTTCATCTTTTGCATTAATTATTTTATTCAACCAAGTAACAGCATCCTTATATTGGTTGTTACCAAAATACATACAAGCAAATTTATAGTAAAATATCTGCTTAGAATGATCGTTTAATTTGTCGGCGTAAATGTCCAATTTAGAAGCAATTTCTTCTACTTCGATCACACCTTTGTTAAATTCTCCTAACATAAAATACTTATCCAAATTATGCTTGGATGAATATTTAAACATCAAATAATTAACATTATCAGAAACTCTTAAAGACTCCTGGCTAACAATTGCTTCAAACTTTAAACTTGTTTGAATGAACTCTTCATATTGGGAAAGTTTACTCTGACTGTCTAACAATGAATTAATTGCCTTTACATACATTTCTAATTTACTTTGAATAATCAAATCATTCCCTTCAAACAACCCAACCAATTTTTTAGCATAATCAGAAGCTCTCCTATAATCTTGAATAAAAAAGTAGTACGCTACGAAAGCGTTATATAAATACATTTTCTCCTCTAAACTTAAATTCTCTTCCTTAAATGCTGGAAGAGATGAATACAAGAAAGAGTTTACTATTTCAAAATCTGCAGAGTTGCGGGTGAAACCAAGTTTAATATAAAGACCATATAACTTAGAACTAAGATTACTAAACGTATTAATATTGGTTAACTTCTTTAATAATTGCTCTCCTTCTGGCACCAAACCATCAATACGCTCTTGTATATCCTTTTTAACAATTTTGGATATTAACTTTTTTTCCAAATTATGGATATCAAGTAGCAATACATTTTTTTCGTATTTTTTAGCAAGCTCTTTTCCTTTTTCTAAAGTTTTTAAAGATTGTTGGTATAAACATCTATTATAAAGAATAGTTGCATTGTCTATTATTTCACGAATACTCAAGGTAATATCATTCCCAGAATGAAGCATCCTTAAACTTGCCATAATTTGCTTGTACAAATTTTGTTTAAGATTTGGTAACTGAGATGGTTTTAAAGCTTTATCCTTCGCTAGAATTTTTGCTTCATTAAAGTTTGTTTGATTATTGATTAAATCGAAAAGCTTTAAAAACTTAGCGTTTTCCCCTCCTTTATGACGGGATGCATACAGTTTAAAATGTCTTTTCTCTCCTTTGTTCAAACTCTGAATTAGCTGAAAAAGTTGGTCTGAATTCTTGTTAGACATAACATCAATAATAAAATTACGATTAAAAAAATGCAATATATACAATAGTTTAAAAGCCAAAAAGTATTATGTCATATTTTTTTTTGACTTTAAACACTGTATTAACTTTTAAAGCTCATAACTCTGTAAAAAGAGCATATTAAAAGGATTAAGTACTTCAATAAAATTTAGAAAGAAGATATTTGGTCAATCCATTAAGAAAAACCAGTGTAAAATGCTGTTCTATTTAACAAAAATAATGTTAAAAACATCTTATGAATTACATTTGTTTTATTTTCAAAAAAAAAATAAACAACTTAAAATCAATACATTAAGTAACCTTAAAAAGGTTGAAACAGTCTGAAAAACATGGTTAGATGTTGTATGGTTTTATCAAGGTTGTCTTTCATTGAAGGATTTTGAAATATATATTTGTGTTTCGTATTTTAAACAAGAACAGGTAAAAGCCCTTTTTATATGAGTGATAAGGTTCAAATATTCGATACAACATTAAGAGACGGTGAGCAAGTTCCAGGTTGTAAATTAGTGACTGAAGAAAAAATCATCATTGCCAAAAAGCTGGAAAAATTAGGTGTTGACGTTATTGAAGCTGGTTTTCCTATTTCATCACCTGGTGATTTCAACTCTGTAGTTGAAATTTCTAAAGCTGTTACAGAACCTACAATTTGTGCTCTAACTAGAGCCGTAGAGAAAGATATAGATTGTGCTGGAGAAGCCTTGAAATATGCGAAAAGAGGAAGAATCCATACCGGTCTTGCTACTTCAGAAATGCACAGAGAGTATAAATTAAGAATGACCGCTGAACAGGTTATTGAAAAAACAACAATGTGTGTTTCTCATGCCAAAAAGTATGTTGAAGATGTTGAGTTCTACGCAGAAGATGCTGGTAGAACGGATAATGAATACTTAGCAAAAGTTTGTCAGGCAGCAATTAATGCAGGTGCAACTGTTTTAAACATTCCTGATACTACTGGATATTGTATGCCTGATCAATATGGGGAAAAAATTAAATACCTATTAGAAAACGTTAACGGGATTCATAAAGCCACCATCTCTACTCATTGTCACAATGATTTAGGCTTAGCAACTGCTAATTCGATTTATGGAGCGATAAATGGAGCTCGCCAAATCGAATGTACAATTAACGGTATTGGAGAAAGAGCAGGAAATACAGCTTTGGAGGAAGTTGTAATGATTATGAAACAGCAAAACCATTTGGATTTACATACTGATATTAATACAAAGCTTTTAAACGAGACTTCTAAATTAGTATCTGAAATGATGCAAATGCCGGTTCAACCTAACAAAGCCATTGTTGGTGATAACGCGTTCGCTCACTCTTCAGGAATTCATCAAGATGGCGTTATTAAACACAGAGAAAATTACGAAATCATCAATCCAGCGGATGTTGGAGTTGATCATTCAGCAATTATTCTTACAGCGAGAAGCGGTAGAGCAGCTGTTGCTTACAGAGCAAAACTTCTTGGATACGAGCCTACTAAAAATGAATTAAATAATATTTATGATGAATTCTTAATAGTGGCGGATACATTGAAAGAAGTAGATGACGAACTTCTTTTAAAACTACTCAAAGCATAAGTTAGATTTAAAAGAATTTTTAAAAAGACACATTCATTATGGGAAAGACATTATTTGATAAAATTTACGATAAGCATATTGTTTCATCTATTCCAGATGGACCGGATGTTTTTTATATTGATGTTCAATATATTCACGAGGTTACCTCACCCCAAGCTTTTGAGGGATTAAGACAAAGAGGAATAAAAGTTGCTCGTCCAAAGCAAGTTTGTGCTACAGCGGATCATAACGTTCCTACCGAAAATCAACATTTACCAATTCAAAACGATTTATCACGCCACCAAGTTTCTACATTGGTTCAAAACTGTGAGGAATTTGGAATTGATTTATATGGTTTAGAACATCCCTTTCAAGGGATTGTGCACGTTGTGGGACCAGAATTAGGGGTTACTAAACCTGGAATGACAATGGTTTGTGGTGATTCACATACTTCTACTCACGGTGCTTTTGGAGCTATCGCTTTTGGAGTTGGTACTTCTGAAGTTGAAATGGTTTTAGCTACTCAATGTTTAATGCAACATCGACCTAAAAGAATGAGAATTACTGTTGAAGGTGATTTACAAAAAGGAGTTACGGCAAAAGATATCGTTTTATATGTTATTTCTAAAACAACTGCTGCAGGTGGAACAGGATACTTTGTTGAATTTGCAGGGTCTGCTTTTAGTAGCTTAACGATGGAAGGAAGAATGACCGTTTGTAACATGTCAATTGAAATGGGTGCTCGTGGAGGCTTAATTGCTCCTGATGAAACTACATTTGAATATGTAAAAGGTAGAGAATTTGCTCCAAAAGGTGCTGATTGGGATAAAGCTGTTTCTGAATGGAAAGAACTATATACTGATGAAGATGCAACTTTTGATAAAGAATTCAACTTTGACGCTTCGGATATTGAGCCAATGATTACTTACGGAACTAATCCGGGTATGGGAATTGGAATCACTCAAAAAATTCCTTCTGCAGCTGATATCGGAGCAACTACAGTTAAAGAAATTGAATCTTTTGACAAAGCTATGGAATATATGGATTTCAAGCCTGGTCAAGCTATGTTAGGAAAACAAATTGATTATGTATTTGTTGGATCATGTACCAATGCTAGAATTGAAGACTTTAGAGAAGTTGCTGAAATTGTTAAAGGAAAACAAAAAGCGGATAATGTTACGGCATGGCTAGTTCCGGGATCAAAGCAAGTTGAAAAACAGATTTTTGATGAAGGTTTAGCAGAAATTATTGAAGCTGCTGGTTTTAAGATTCGTCAACCAGGTTGTTCTGCATGTTTAGCAATGAATGATGACAAAGTTCCTACTGGAGCTTACTGCGTGAGTACCTCGAATAGAAACTTCGAAGGACGTCAAGGTCCGGGAGCAAGAACAATGCTAGCTTCTCCTTCTACTGCTGCAGCAACAGCTATAGTAGGGAAGATTGCAAACCCAGCTGATTTAATTTAATCATAAAGAAAATTTAACATGGAAAAATTTAACACCATAATATCATCTGCAGTTCCTTTAACTACAGAAAACATAGACACCGATCAAATTATTCCTGCTCGTTTTTTAAAAGCGACAACTAGGGATGGTTTTGGAGATAATTTATTTAGAGATTGGCGTTTTGATAAAAACAATGATCCAATTACAACCTTCCCATTAGAAGATCCTAAATACGATGGAAGTATTCTCGTTGCAGGTAAAAACTTTGGTTGTGGTTCTTCAAGAGAACACGCTGCTTGGGCGATTGCCGATTACGGATTTAAAGTTGTCATCTGTTCTGAATTTGCCGACATATTTCAAAATAACGCCTTAAACAATGGTGTTTTGGTAGTGACTGTTTCTGCTGAATTTTTAGCTAAATCATTTTCTGCAATTGAGGTAAACAATCAAGCTGCATTTAAAATTGATTTAAAAAATCAATTCGTCGAATTAGTCGCGTCAGGAGATAAAGAGTCTTTTCAAATTAATGGGTATAGAAAAGAGTGTTTAATCAACGGATATGACAACATCGATTATTTAATATCTCAAAAGGAAAAAATTGCAGCATTTGAATCTGCTAAATAATAAATAAATTATTTTTGATATTAATACTTACATTACCATTTAAATGGGCTGATACATATCAGCCCTTTTTTTTCTAAAATCAAATATTTTCAGGAATAATATGTTACTTATTAAGAGTAATCAGTTATTCAATAGAAGATGGTTAAATACTTACTCTTATTTTTACTATTAATATCTTTTAAGGTAAAGGCACAATATTGTCATCCGAGTCCTCCTGAAATCTTAAACGGTGTTTATGTAGAATTCCCAAACAATAGGAAAACCATTCCTTATTATCCTCTACGTGAAGCCGATGTTATGTGGAATAAGCGGATTTGGAGAGTTATTAATTTAAAAGAAAAAATAAATCATCCGCTTTACTTTCCTGTTAATCCAATTACAAAACGAACTAGTTTCATGCAGATGGTAATGCACTACGTATCCTGTGAAAGTGAAGAATTAAAAATTCAGGCTTTTGATGTTATGGATGATGAATTCACATTGCGATTAACAGGTAAAGAAGTTATTGAAAAGTCCTTTGCTAAAGAAGAAGTTTCTTACGAAGATGAAAATGGAAATTTTAAAACTGACATAGTGGATAATCCATTTGATTTTTCATCGATTAAAAGATTAAGAATCAAAGAAGAATGGTTTTTTGACAACCAAAGATCAACCATGAATACACGTATAATTGGTATTTCTCCAATTCAGGAAGTATTTGATGAAATGGGAGAATATAAAGGAGAGAAACCACTGTTTTGGATATACTTTCCAGAGTTAAGAATCCCTATGACCAAAACAATGGTTTTCAATCCTAAAAATTTAGCTGGTAAAATTTCATTCGATCAGGTATTTATGAAAAGGATGTTCTCTTCTTATATCTTCAAGGAAAGCAATGTTTATGACCGAAAAATATCCACGTACAAACAAAATATTGATTTGCTACTAGAATCTAAAAAAATTGAACATGAGATATTCCAATTAGAACAAGATCTTTGGAATTATTAAAATGACTTCGAAAAATAAAGAGTTTATCTCTAAACTTCAAAGTAATTATATGCGAATCAATCAAGCAATTTAATAAATTGGAACTATTAACCCAATTTCAAAACATTAATCCTATTGTTGGGAACAAAATAGTTTACAAAATAAAAAAGGTCCCCAAATTATTTGAGAACCTTTTTTACTGTAATTACTATATTGGCTGTTAAACCCAGTCAATTCCTTTTTTCAATTTATCTAATGTATAAGCCTCCCTTGAGTTTGGTTCTGGTTTATAATCGTAAGGCCAACCCGCCATCCTAGGTAAACTCATTAAAATACTTTCAATCCGACCGTCAGTATCTAGGCCAAACTTTGTACCCTTATCGTAAACAAGATTAAACTCTACATACCTTCCTCTTCTTATTTTCTGCCATTCCAACTCACTTTCACCGTAAGTTAACTCAGAATTCTTAGACATTAACTTAGTATATGTGGGTGCAAAAGTTTCTCCAACAGTTTTTACATAAGCGAATAAATCTGCCAATGAAATTATTGAATTTGCTTTTAATCTATCAAAAAATATACCTCCAACTCCTCTTGTTTCTTTTCTGTGCTTAATAAAAAAATAATCATCTGCCCATTTTTTGTGCTTTGGATAATAATCCAAATTATGTTGGTCACATGCTGCTTTCAATTGTTCGTGAAACCATTTTGCGTCCTCATCAATAACATAATGCGGTGTCAAATCAATTCCCCCTCCAAACCAAGCATCTTCAATTTCCGAAGAGTCTTTACTTTTTCGAGTTTCGAAATAACGAACGTTCATATGAATTATAGGAACGTTCGGATTTACTGTATGCATTACAATTGAAACACCTGTAGCAAAAAAGAATTTAGATTCCAAACCAAGTGCTTTTTGAATATTATCAGGTAATTCACCGTGAACTCCTGACCAATTCACTCCGCCTTTATCTATAATTTCGCCATCTTGTAATACGCGAGTTCGACCTCCTCCTCCTCCTTCACGACTCCAAGCGTCTTCTTGAAACTTAGCCTTTCCATCAGTACTTTCGACAGCAGCACAAATATCATTCTGTAGGGACATGAAGAAAGACTTAACTTCTTCAGCAAATGGACTAATCATTTAGTTTAATTAATTTGAAATTGGAGTATTTGTAAACGAAAACAGAATTATTTGAAATTCCATTATTATCTCCATTGTATTTAAATTCATAATCTCTTAATCCCCCAACAAAATAACTTCCAACTAATTTATTGTGAGCATACTTTCTGTCATACAATAATTGATTCAGAACAATAAGTGTAAAATCATACCCTGTAAATGCATAACTAGATGGCTCAGAATAATACTTTTTAAAGTACTGATGTATAAAATTATCAGCTAAAGGATAACCATACTTAACATCATTTGAAGATGATATATGAATATTTAAACTATCCCAATAATCAACTTCAATGTTTTTATACTCCTTAAGATCGTCTAAACCGAAAAGCTTTATTACTTTCTTAGAACTTTGAGGCACTAGCTTTGCAACTATTTTGGACGCAAATGCTTCTTTATTATTTGCTAAAATAATTATGTTCTGAGCTGAATCTTTCAAGTTTTCAATTGGAATATAAATACCTTGAGTTATTTTAGGAATCACAGTATCTGAGGAATCTATTAGTAAACTATTCGCAATTATTTCACGCTGAATTAATTTTGCATTAGCTCGATCATTCGAATCCTGCGTTGCGATAATTATATTCTGATCCAAAAAGTTTTCAGAAACATACTTTCCAATAGCTTTAAAATGACTCTTCTCAGAAGGTATAATTCGAATTGAAAAAGGATTACCTTTTAAAACAGCTTCTTTCTTGCTAAATGGAGAAATCATTGGAATACTTTGATTTCTTAAAAGATTAGCGGCAAAAACAAAAGTATTTGTAAATCCTGGACCAATAATTAAATCCATATGTTGAATGACCGGCTGATTAATTATTGATCTAATTTCTGATGTATCTGCTTTCGTATCAAAAACAAAAAGCTGTACATTCAATCCTGATTCAACAACGGAATCAACAGCCATTTTAATCCCTTGGTATAATTCTAAAAAAATCTTGGTTTTGGAGTAAAGTTGAGGCTCTTGCTCATCTTTAAACTTCTTTAAAAACTCAATATTTCGCTCAAATTGGAAAGGTAGCATTACAGCTATGTTTACAAATGAGGAATCTTCTAATTTATTAGAATCAGGATTAAAAACATTAAGATTCCCAATACTTTTCACCTTTAAAAAGTGCTTATCAATTAACTGTTCATCTTCTGATGTTTTATCTTTTTGATACAACATCACAACCCCATTAACTTTTAATCCATTTCGTTTAACATCTGGGTTATGGGTGTAAAATTGTGTTTCAGATATACCAAATTTATTTGTTAAGCTATAAACAGTTTCTCCTTTAACAATTGTATGAAAAATGAAATTCCCATTAAATTCATCTGTAACAGGAACAACCTCTTCCGGAGTAATAACTGAAGTAGAAACAACAGTAGCTGGTAAATTCCTATTACAAGGAACAATAATTTCCTGATCTAAACTTAATTGAGAAGTTAAATCCTTATTCAACTTTTTTAATTCGGATAATTCTGTATCATATTTACGAGAAATCGCATACAATGTCTCACCACTTGTAACTTTATGCTTACAAGCCGAATCTTGACCAAGACTAAAAAAGTTAGTTAAAACTAAAAAAAGTAAGATTATATTTTTCATAAAACTAGATTATACAAATACTATTCCCATTCGATTGTTGCAGGTGGTTTAGAGCTAATATCATACACTACTCTATTTACTCCCTTTACTTTATTTATAATTTCGTTAGAAATAGTCCCCAAGAATTCATAAGGCAAATGCACCCAGTCAGCAGTCATTCCATCAGTACTTTCAACCGCTCTCAATGCTATTGCATTTTCGTAAGTTCTTTCATCACCCATTACACCAACAGACTGTACAGGTAAGAAAATAGCACCCGCTTGCCAAACCTTGTCGTACAAACCATGCTCTTTTAATCCATTAATAAATACAGCGTCAACTTCTTGAAGTATTCTTACTTTTTCTCTTGTAATTGCGCCTAAAATTCTAATTGCTAATCCTGGACCAGGAAAAGGGTGTCGTCCTAAAATGTTAGCTGGCATTCCCATACTTTTACCAACGCGGCGAACTTCATCTTTAAATAACAACCTTAATGGCTCTACAATTTGTAACTTCATAAAGTCAGGTAATCCTCCAACGTTATGATGTGATTTTATGGTTGCCGATGGCCCTCCATTAACACTAACTGATTCAATAACATCTGGATAAATAGTTCCTTGAGCTAACCATTTTACATTTTCAATTTTGTGAGATTCTGCATCAAATACATCTATGAACACTTTTCCGATAATTTTCCTCTTTTTTTCTGGATCGCTTACGCCATCCAATTGATCTAAAAATTGATCTTTTGCGTTTACTCCTTTAACATTTAATCCTAATATTTTGTATTGTTCAAGTACTTGTTCAAACTCTCCTTTTCTCAATAAGCCATTATCAACGAAAATACAATGTAAATTCTTTCCAATCGCTTTATCTAAAAGAACAGCAGCAACACTACTATCAACCCCTCCAGACAATCCTAAAACTACCTTATCTGTTCCAATTTTATCTTTCAATCCCTTTACTGTACTATCAACAAATGAAGCTGGAGTCCAATTTTGTTCAGCCCCACAAACATTTACAATGAAATTCTTCAACAAAATCGCTCCATCAGTTGAATGATATACTTCAGGGTGAAACTGTATTCCAAAAGTATCTTCTCCAGCAACATGATAAGCTGCACATTTTACATCTTTAGTACTTGCTATAACTTCAAATTCTTCTGGAAGTTTTGTAATTGTATCACCATGACTCATCCAAACCTGGGAACCTAATGGAAAACCATCCATTAAATGGTGCTTATCGTCTATTTTAGAAATATTAGCTCTTCCGTACTCCCTAATTTTAGAAGGTTCAATATTTCCTCCATTTATTTTCGCAAGATATTGAGCCCCGTAACAAACTCCCAATAATGGTAACTTCCCTTTAATTTTACTTAAATCAAACTCAGGTGCGTTTTCATCTAAAGTTGAATAAGGACTTCCTGATAAGATTACCCCCATAACAGAATCATCAATTAGTGGAGGATTGTTATATGGGTGGATTTCACAATAAGTATCTAGCTCTCTAACTCTTCTTGCAATTAATTGAGTATATTGAGAACCGAAATCAAGGATTAATATCTTCTTTTGCATAACCAAAGATAAATAAAAAGCTAACTTTCCAACCTTTCAAACCCTACAGTTTTCAACAGTTTCGAACAGATACTTTTTAAGCAGAAAAAGTATTGTGTATAAATTGCTACCCAAATTCGTGCAATTGTAAATATTTAACGAAATTTAGACTTCTAAACCTAAATAAAATGGCAGGAAATATCACATTAACAATGATTAAACCAGAAGCAATGAGAAATAATGTAGCTGGTGGTATTTTAAAAATGATTCAGGATGAGGGATTCAAAATCATTGCGTTAAAAATGAAACAATTATCTCTTGCCGAGGCGGAAGAATTTTATGCCGTTCATAAAGAAAGACCATTTTATGATGAATTAGTTAAATTCATGACTAGTGGGCCAATAATGGCCGCTGTATTACAAAAAGAGAATGCGGTTGAAAACTTCAGGAATTTACTAGGTTCTACTAATCCTGAAACAGCAGGGGAAGGAACAATCAGAAAGGCTTACGCTACAAACTTGACTAAAAATGCTGCTCATGGGTCTGATTCAGATGAGAATGCACAGCTAGAAACAAGCTTTCACTTTAGTGAAAAAGAAATATTCGGATAATTTCCACAAACAAATAGACAAAAAACAGGCGTTGCATAACGCCTGTTTTTTCTTTTCATTCTACCTTAACAAAGTAATTGTACCGAGCCTTTCAACCTCATCTCCAGATTCACCTATTAATGTAATTCTATAAACATAAACTCCATCTGGCATTTCTTTACCAGTATAAGATTTTCCATCCCAAGGAGTACTAATGTCATTAGAAGCAAAAACCTCAACTCCCCACCTATCAAAAACTCTTAAATTAAACGTTTTAATTCCAATGCCTTTTGCTAGAAAAAAATCATTTAGCCCGTCATCATTAGGAGTAAAACAATTGGGCACGTAAAAATAAAGAGGAGGAATTATTTTTAATAGTTTAGTGATTACATCTTTACAACCAGAACTATCAGTCACTTCTAAATTTACAACGTATGTCGAGTCAGTTGTATAAACAGTATTAGTATGCTCATCTAAGGAATTAACTCCGTTTCCTAAATCCCAATTAAACGATTCAACCGCACCTTCAGAATTGTTTCTAAAATAAATAATTTCATCTGTCTCTTTTCTTGATGTTGTTATAATAAAGTCAGCTGTTGGCTTTTGAATTACGAGCTCAACACTATCTTTTGCAGGAATTATTCCACATGAATCAGAAACAGAAATTTTTATAAATCTTGATTCATTGGAAACAAAAACAGCAACATTATTTTGAGATCCATTTTCCCAAACATAAACATAGGGAGGTATTCCTCCTGATACATCAGCACTAAACTGAACAGAATCACCAGGACAAACAACAGTATCGTTAAATATTTTCGCCGAAAAATTAGGATAGTCCAGCATCACCATGACAGAATCATAAGCTTCTATTAGACAATCATCTGTGACTTTTAAAGTAAACTCTCTTGTTTCAGTTATCTGTGGAGAAATGGAAAATAACTCTTCTCCACTAGACCACTCGAAAACATAACCTCCAGACCCTCCAGATATTGAAGGTATTAAATCTATGTTAACTCCTGAGCATCCTACAGTGGTATCCTCTACTAAATCAATCGACAATTCTTGATAACTCGGTACAGTTACTTTAAAGTCATTGGAAGTGCTCGTTCCGCAAGCATCTGAAACAGTAAATTTAAAAACCTCAGTTGTGAACGGGCTTACATTAGTAGTTATTAAATCAACACCGTTGTCCCATGAGTAAAGATAAGGGCTAAAGCCTCCTGAGAAATTTGAGCTAATTGACAAATCTTCTCCTGGGCAAACAATCTCGGCGCTATCTGGCTGAGAAATCATTGGTATAATTTCAGTGATGTTAAAAGTATAATCTAAACTATCCAACAAACAAACATTTGGGTTAGGAAAACGGAGTATAACACTTTCATTAGCTTCAGAAATCGCATCGACTATTGGAACTATGGTAACATTAGTAGTAGTTGAATTTGCGAGAAAAGAAACTGATCCAGATAAATTATTATAATCAACTCCATTTTCAGCATCTCCTAAAACACGATATTCTATTGTTAAGTTGTCCCATAAATTTTCAGTCCTCGAAATTTCTAATACTCCATTTGAACAACCTTCTGGAATTATATTTTCACTTCCAATATCTACAGATGTTTTTTGCTTAGGCTCAAACTGAGGACTACTTGTTAAACTTCCTCCTTTTAAAAAAACACCAGAATCAAAAGATTTATCGGTACAATCTGCTATTGCAATTTTTAAGTGATAAGATTTACATGGTTGCACCTTGCTGATGGCTTTTAGAGGAATTGTAAATCCGTCAAAATTAACAACTGTTGAATCATTGTTTTGGGGACTTGAGTTGCCTGTTCCATTATCAATATAAAAGTTACTATTATTAACATTATTGATGGTTCCTACAGAAATTTCAGTATTTGTGCCTGGAACAACAGCTAGATTAACAACATCATCTATTCCAGGTCCACTAATAAAAAAAGCAAATACATCGTTAAACTGGGAATTATCAACCTCTTCAAGGTATTCTTCGGATGCAAATACATACTCAAATTCAACCGTATCTCCTTGAGGAATAAAATCAAACTCTAAAACAGCTGCATCAAAAGTTAATTTATTCACTAAAACCTCTAAATCGTTATCCCCGTCTTCATTCCAAATACTACCTGCGCCCCCGTTATTGTTTGGTCCTACTGGCCCATTTTTTTCACCTGTTAACAACACAAGATCGAGAACAGTACCTGTTGATAAAATTACTCCATCGCCAACTCCAATATTACTATTCACACCAACAAACTGTCCAATTGCCTTAGCATTTCCTGTAAACGTGACATTACTAATATCAATTCCGCTACCAACAAGAACATTTTTTATTAAATCTTCAGGAGACAGAGAGTTATTAGTAATTAACTGAGCGTTAACAGAACTTACAACTAACAATAATATGATTAATATGTTATTCAATTACAGTTAAAACATTAAAGAACAGTGTTTTGTTACTATTCTCGTAAATTAATTTTAAATTACTAATAATAGAACTCATCTTTATAACTTTCTCTCTTTAATTTCTTTTAAAAAATCAAATATCAGACTATCTGAGACAAAAGCGCCACTTTGAACCAAAAAATGCACCTCTTTATTTCTTATTTCCTCTGTAAATGACTTCCCTGTTGAGAAAATAAGCATATCAGAAGCGTTTTCAGCTATAAATTCTAACGTATTTTCTAAAGGAATAGTGCCTTCCCCTTTATATTCGATTCCTAATAAGACTGCTTTTTCTTTCAAAAATTTAAACGCTTTTAAGTCCTTTGCGCCGATATGAAGTAAATAGTCAGTTTTATCATATACCTTCTCTAAAACTAAATCACTAAAAAGCCCAACAATGTCAATAGCCTTATTAGGCTCATTTTTATTCATTTCTTCCCACTCTTCGGTATGTAAACCATTCGTTATTAAGAAATGTTTAAACTCCTCTTCTAATTCTTTTAACTCTTCGTCTGATAAAAACCTATATTTTGCCATATTCTGAACATAAAAAAAGCTGTTTACAGAAAGTAAACAGCTTTTAATTTAATTTCAATGTTTATTAAGCTTTAACTGCAAATAATTCAGCCATTGCTTTTCCAATATGAGCAGGAGAATCTACAACAGTAATTCCGCAGGCTCTCATTATTCTTTTCTTCGCTTCAGCAGTATCATCTTCACCACCAACAATAGCACCAGCATGCCCCATTGTTCTACCTTTTGGAGCAGTTTCTCCAGCGATAAACCCAACTACAGGCTTTGTTCCATGCTCTTTAATCCATTCAGCAGCTTCAGCTTCAAGGTTCCCACCTATTTCACCGATAACAACAATACCTTCAGTTTCAGGATCAGCCATTAACAATTGTACGGCATCTCTTGTAGTTGTTCCAATAATAGGATCACCCCCAATACCAATAGCAGTTGTAACACCTAAACCAACTTTTGAAATTTGATCAGCAGCTTCATATGTTAATGTTCCAGATTTGGAAACGATACCGATTTTACCTTCTTTGAAGATAAATCCAGGCATAATTCCAACCTTCGCTTGACCAGCAGTAATAACTCCAGGACAGTTTGGACCGATTAAAGTGCAATCTTTATTTGTGATGTAGCTCTTAACCTTAGTCATATCTGCAACAGGAATTCCTTCAGTAATAGCAACAATCACTTTAATTCCAGCTTCTGCAGCTTCCATAATAGCATCTGCAGCAAATGCTGGTGGGACGAAAATAATAGATACATCAGCACCCGCTTTTTCTACAGCTTCAGCTACAGAATTAAAAACAGGTCGGTCTAAGTGAGTTTGCCCCCCTTTACCCGGAGTAACTCCACCTACTACATTTGTTCCATATTCAATCATCTGTCCAGCGTGGAAAGTACCTTCGCTTCCAGTGAACCCCTGAACGATAACTTTTGATTCTTTATTTACTAAAACAGCCATTTTCTTATATTTTTTTGTAACCACAAAACTATTCATTCTCATTTACTAATCGAAGAAATAATCAATAATTTTTCTAACTTTTTATGAAAAACTCTTAATATGTGCTTTTAAACAGTCCTCCATAACCTTGTAAGTTTTTTCCATTAATATTGGAATATCCTTTTTTTTCATACCTTTTGTGTTGATTGGATCTAAAATTATCATTCTAGACTGCCCAGGTCCGCATTTTCCAAACCAAGTATCACCTCCCTCTAATCGTTTATAATTATCTAAAAAAACCATAGGTACTAGAGGAACCTCATTTTCAACAGCCAACTTAAATAGACCAGCTTTGAATGACCTCATAACAGGCGCTGTTTTACTCCTTGTTCCTTCTGGAAAAATTAAAAGATTAACTCCTTCTTTTAATTTTTCTGCGCACTCCCTTAAAGCGCCTGCACCACTAACCATATCTTTTCTATTTACGGTAACGTTCATTCCTCTAAAATTCGTTTTAAACAATGGAGCTTTTTTTAATTCTTCTTTTGCTAAGAATGCAAAATATTTATTAATTCGAGTATAGGGAACAACGATATCCAATTGAGAAGAATGGTTTGCTACTAGAATATAACTCTCACACTTTGGTAGTTTATCTTTTCCTTTTATTCTTGGAATAATTCCAATTGCAAGACAAATACTCCAAGCCCAAATTTTATATATGGTGTTAAACGTCAAAGAATAATTCTTCAACACTACAATAAAAACAAAGATGAATGGGAAAAGCACAATGGTGCTAAATAACATGTAAATCAAGAACCAAACTTTCCAAACTAATCTTGGTAAAAACAAAATCCACTTCATACACCAAAACTAGCAAATACAATCGGAAAATTCAGTCAAAAAAGAACAGAGAGAATATGCCGAAAAATTTGACGAACCTACTTTACGAAATCACGTCTTTTTGAAAATAAACTTTCTGTTAAAACCATATAGATAAGAAAGTATAAACTTACCAGTAAACATCACCACAATAAATAAACCTATATAAATAATACAAGTAAGGACTCTAAAACTAATAGGAATAGATTATTTTTGAAAAATAATACAGTTTTATGTCTAGAATTTTAACAGGTATTCAAAGCACGGGTGTCCCGCATTTAGGAAATTTATTAGGTGCAATCATTCCAACAATTGAAATGAGTAAACAAAGTGAAAACGAAATTTTTGCTTTTATTGCAGACATGCACTCTTTAACAGCAATTAAAGATGGTGCACTTATAAAAGAAAACACCTATTCTGTTGCAGCAACTTGGTTAGCTTTTGGAATAGACATTGAAAAAAATGTTTTTTACAGGCAAAGTGATGTTCCTGAGGTTACTGAGCTTTCTTGGTACTTAAACTGTTTTATGCCTTTTAATAGATTACAATTAGCGCATTCATTTAAAGATAAGTCTGAACGAGCTAGTGAGGTAAATGCGGGTTTGTTTAGTTATCCTATTTTAATGGCTGCTGATATTTTATTGTATGATGCGGAACTTGTACCTGTGGGAAAGGATCAAAAACAACATTTAGAATTTACAAGAGATATAGCGAATAGAGTTAATCATCAGTTTGGTGATATCTTAATTGTTCCTGAGATTAGCTTAAGTGACAAAGCAATGTATGTACCAGGAGTTGATGGGCAAAAGATGAGTAAGTCATATGGAAATACAATCAATATCTTCCTACCTGACAAACAACTTAGAAAAAGTTTAATGAAAATTAAAACTGATGAGTTGGCACTAGAAGAGCCTAAAAACCCTGAGACTTGTAATGTATTTAAATTATATAGCCTTTTAGCTGATGAAACTCAAATTACAGAATTAAATCAAAAATACAGAGCCGGGAATTATGGCTACGGGCACGCCAAACAGGAATTGTTCGAATTGATTTGTGAAAAATACAGCAAAGAAAGAGTCTTGTATACTGAATTAATGGCTGATAAAGATTTATTGGACAAGAAACTTGCAATCGGTGCTGAAAAAGCTCGTGCAATTGCAAGCGAAACATTAATTAGAATTAGAAAAGCTTTAGGATACTGATGAATATTGGAGTTATCATACAAGCAAGAATGGGATCAACAAGACTTCCGAGTAAAGTCTTAAAGCCGTTTAAAAATGGGAAATCTACTCTTTCTATTCTAAAAGAAAAGTTGTCGATATTCAACATTCCAATAATCATTGCGACAACAACAGCTAATAATGATGATATTATTAACGACTGGGCTAACGAAAATGACTTTATTTGCTTTAGAGGTGATGAAGCTAATGTTTTAAAAAGATTTGTTGACTGTGGAAATAAATATAAGCTTGATGTAATTATTAGAATTTGTGCAGATAATCCTTTTTTAGACGTGCAGTTACTAAAAAGCTTAATAGAATCATATAAGAACCAGGATTATTTGAGTTTTCTTAAAAGTGACGGAACTCCTGCCATAAAAACCCATTATGGTATTTTTTGTGAAATAGTTTCTCAAAAATCTCTAGTGAAAATTTTAAATACTGAATCAATTACTGAATCAGACAAACAACATGTAACTCCTTTTATCTATAATAATCCCTCTCTATTTTCTATTGAATATCTTCCTATTCCTGAATATATTGAAAAAGAGGATTTTCTAAGACTAACAATCGACACCCAAGAAGATTTCGATTCAAGTGACTTCATTATTAATTCTTCAAAGGATTTTTTTAATAAAACTCAAAT